>DATMUQ010000406.1:0-7166 GCA_035563795.1 Terriglobales bacterium
TGCTGGATCGCCGTGTTGATCTGTTCGGCACCGATGGTCTGCTCGCGGCAAGCCGCACTGATCTCCGCCACCAGTTCCGCCGTCTTCTTGATATCCGGCACCAATCGGGTCAGCATCTCGCCTGCTTCCTGCGCCACCTTCAAGGTCTGGGTCGAGACCGTGCCGATCTCCGCCGCTGCCGCCTGGCTGCGCTCCGCCAGCTTGCGCACTTCCGAGGCAACGACGGCAAAGCCCTTGCCATGTTCCCCGGCCCGCGCCGCTTCGACCGCCGCGTTCAAAGCCAGCAGATCGGTCTGGCGGGCGATCTCCTGCACGATGGTGATCTTCTCGGCGATCGTCTGCATGGCATTGACCGCCCGGCCCACCGCCTCGCCGCTCGACTGGGCGTCGCTCGCCGACTGGCGGGCGATCTTCTCGGTCTGGGTGGCGTTCTCGGCATTCTGCTTGATGTTGGAGGCCATCTCTTCCATCGAGGACGAAGCTTCCTCGGCCGACGAAGCCTGCTCGGTCGCACCCTGCGACAATTCCTCGGCGCTCGACGACAATTCCTGGCTGCCGGCAGAGACGTTATCCGCGGCACTCAGGGCCTCGGAAACCACACCGCGGAGCTTTTCCAGCATGCGCTCCAAGGCGATGCCCAGCGTGTCCTTGTCGGAGAGGCGATGGATATCGACAGTGAGATCGCCGGAGGCAATCGAATCCGCAACCTCGGCAGTGGCCCGCAGATTGGCGGTCATGCTGTTCAGCGCCGTGACCAGGTCCTTGATCTCATCATTGCTGTTGACCGCAATGTTCTGATCGAGATCACCGATCGATACGGCATCCGCGAGGGCAATCGCCTTGGCGAGGCCGCGACTGATCAGCAGGCTGATCCAGATTCCCGCCACCAGCGCCACCAGCAGCGACAGCACCACGGCCGAGAGCAACAGGACCCGCTGTTGCGCATATTCGTCTTCGGCATCCGACTTCGCCTGCACCATCTCCTTGCGGTTGAGCTCGACGAGATCAGCGAGGACTGCTTCGGCCTGGTTCACCAATTGCCGGCCCTGGCTTTCCGAAATCGGTTCAGCGGTGGCGCGATTATCGACAGTCGCCGACATCAGGTCGCGCATCTTGTCCTGCACCGGCAACCATTGCTGCCAGATATTCATGAAACTCGAGAGCTTCTGCCGCCCCTCATCGGAGGAGAGGTCATGTAGCTGACTCTCCTGGTCCAGCAGGTCCTGGCGCATCTTCGGCAGCTTGCCGCTGAACTCAGCGACCTGCTGCTCGTTATCGGCCATGATCATGTCCTTCTCGGTGCCGACCATCGAGGCCATCTTGAAGGAGATATCCTCGGCCAGTTCGACCTTCTTGGCCGGGCCATCGACGAGGTTATCGACCGAATCCCGCAGGCTCGCGAGCCCGCTGATGCCAAAGCCGGCCATCACCGCCGACAGGATAATGACGACGGTAAAAGTGATGCCGAGCTTGGCTTTGATTGTCAGACGCATAACTTCGTTCCTCCATATACCGTCAGGGTCATCAGCCGCGATTACGCCGCGCTCTGATCAAGGCCTGACGCATGCATACCCACCGCCGCTTCCTGGTGTTCCGCGAAAATCCGGTCGATATCCAAAATTGCAATAAATTCCGATCCATGCTTGCCGATGCAGCGGATGAATTCCGGCCGCCATTTCATGCCGAGCTTCGGCGTCTCCTGCAGCACGGCGGCAGTCAGTTCGGTCACTTCATTGACCTTGTCGGCGAGGATGCCGACGGTGACCGGTTCGCCGTCGAGCATGACGTCGATCACGACGATACGGCTGTCGATGGTCGCTGCTGTCTGCGGCATGTCGAATTTCAGCCGGAGATCGGCGAGCGGCACCACCTTGCCGCGAACATTGACCAGGCCGCTCAGAAAGGGATGACTTCCCGGCACCTCGGTGACCTGGGTCTGGTCGAGAATTTCATAGACCTGGGTCGCTTCCAAAGCGAAGACCTCGCCCTGCAATTCCAGCGTCAGCACTTCAAGTGTTCTACCGTCGAGCTGCGTCATCGCGTCCCCCTGCCCTATACCGCGGCCCGCAGCCGTTCATCACGCTGCTGGCCACGCGCCACGAGATGGGCGACTTCGAGAATGAGGGCGACGCTGCCGTCGCCCAGGATGGTGGCGCCGGAGAAAGTACCGATCTTGGCATGCAGCTTGGACAACGACTTGATGACCGTCTGATGGTCGCCAATCACCTGGTCGACGACGAGGCCGACGCGGATATCGCCCGAGGAGACGATCACCACCTTCTGGAACATATCGGGTGGCTGCTGTGTCGCGAACATCTCGCGCAGCCGCAGGAAGGGCACCAGTTCGCCGCGGATATTCAGGAAATTGCGGCCGCTGGAGCGCTGCTCTTCGCTGGACGGCAGCTCGACGCATTCCTCGACGGCGGAAAGCGGGATGACATAGCGGCCATTGCCGACCCGTACCAGCAGGCCATCGATGATCGCCAAGGTCAGCGGCAATTGCAGCGTGATGACCGTGCCCTCGCCCTGGGTGCTGGCGATGTCGATATTGCCGCGCAAACCTTCGACCGTCTTCTTGACCACATCCATGCCGACACCGCGGCCGGAGAGATTGGTCACCTTGCTGGCGGTCGAGAAGCCGGGCTGGAAGATCAGCTGGAAGAGCTCGCTGTCGGAGAGCTTGGTGCCCGGCACCAGCAAGCCGTTTTCCTCGGCCTTGGCCTGGATGCGCTGGCGGTCGAGGCCGCGCCCGTCATCGCGAATGGAGATGAGGACCTTGTCGCCGCTATGCCTTGCCGAGAGATGGATATTGCCCTGGGCGGACTTGCCGGTTTGTTCGCGCTGTTCCGCCGATTCCAAACCGTGATCGATCGAATTGCGAATAAGATGCACCAGTGGATCGTTGAGGCGCTCGATCACTGTCTTGTCGAGCTCGGTTTCCTCGCCGCTGGTGGTAAGGCTGATCTCCTTGCCAAGCTCATTGGCGAGATCATGCACCAGGCGCCGGAAGCGCCCGAACAATGAGGCGATCGGCACCATGCGGACACCCATGGTGGTATCGCGCAGCTCCAGCGCCAGGCGCTCGATCTCTTCCGCAATAGCCTTGACCTGGACATCGGCCGTCGAGGCGGCAACCTGCTTCAACCGCGACTGGGCGATGACCAGCTCACCGACCCGGTCCATCAGCTCGTCGAGGCGTTCGGCCGGCACACGAATGCTACCCGCTGCGTTGTTCTTGGCGGCAGCGGCCTCGCTCTTGGCAGCGCCTGCCGGGCGCGGTGCCGCAGCCGGTGTCTTCGCTTCCGCCGGCTTGGCGACAGCCGGCGTTTCGGCCACGGTCTGAGCTTCCGGCGCGGCCTCAACCTGGACAGCCGCTTGGACCGGAGCAGCAGCGGCTACGCCTTGGACCGGCTCGATCACCAGTTCCATCTCATCAAGCACGAACAGGAACACGTCCTCGATCGCCGATTTCGGTTTTGCCGTGACGAGATGAACATCCCAGCCGAAATGGCAGTCGAACGGATCGAGGACATCCAAAGGTGGGATCGTATCGATTAGCGCGGTGACCCGCGCTTCGCCCAGCGAGACCAGCTCATCGAGCAACAGCAACGGATTGGTACCGGTCGCCATGCAATCCTTCGGCAGGCGCATGCGCACATGCCAGGCGGTTTGCGGCGCGGCGGGTGCTTCACCGGTAACGACAACGGAAGCATCTTGTGGCGCAGCTTCGGCAACTGCCGACGTCGCCGCTGCACTAGCCGATCCGCCCGAGGCGGCGTCGACGGCGCGCTCCAGACGGCTGAGGATCGGACCGCCCTGGGCCTCGGTCGCCGCATCGGCATGTTCGATCAGATTGCGGATATGGTCCTTGGCGGCGAGCGCCACGGTGACCATCTCTTCGGTCAAGGGCACGGTGCCCTTGCGCACGAGATCGAAGGCGGTTTCGACATAATGGGTGAAGGCGGCAACGGCATCGAAGCCGAACATCGAGCCCGAGCCCTTGATCGTATGCAGGGCGCGGAAGGTGCTGTCGATCAGGTCTTGATCGTCACGTCGCTCCGAGAGATCGAGCAGAGCCTGTTCAAGCTGTTCAAGAAGCTCCTGCGCTTCCTGGCGAAATAACTCCGATGGATCCTGGCCGCTCATGCGCCGAGGACTTTCTTGACCACGGCGACCAGCTGCTCCTGCTGGAACGGCTTGGTGATCCAGCCGGTGGCGCCGGCCGCTTTCGCCTCAGCCTTCAGCCCGGCATCGGATTCCGTGGTCAGGAAGAGGATCGGCACGCCCTTATAGGCCGGCAGCTGGCGCAGCTCCTTGATCAGGGCAAGGCCGTTCATCACCGGCATGTTGAGATCGGTCATCACCATGTCGACCTGCGAGGTCTTGGCCTTGGTGAGCCCCTCCATGCCGTCATTGGCCTGGATCACCTGATAGCCGGCGCCGGTCAGGGTCAGCTTGACCATCTGCCGGACGCTCGCTGAATCGTCGACGCTGAGAATTGTCTTAGCCATGATGCGTGATACCTTCGAGCCAGAAGAGATCGTCATTGCGGGGATCGCCGGCCGGTGCCGTGATGAAGCCGGCCCGGGCCAGCAGGTGCTGCAGCGGCCCGCCGGCGGGATGGCTGAGGGCGATCGCCATCTCGCGCTCGGCCCCGCTCTTGCGCAGGGCAACGATGAGCTGCAGCAAGCTGAGATCGGCTTCCGCCAAGGCCGCGGCGTTGAGCGTGAGGATGCGCGTCGCCCCGAGGCGCTGGAGAAGTTCCTCACGCAATTCGGGTGCCGACCGCAAGGTTACGGAAGCCGGGAGGTCAAAAACAGCTCCGTTGGGAACTTCCCTCAAATCTTCCATAATTTCTTCACTTTTTCATACTGGGGTGTGAACTAGACGCGAGTCTAGGTTTTAAGACGTGAATAAGTTATTAGCGGCGCTGGGATTGGTCCTATTCGTGACGGGCGTCCTAGACATATCCGGCCTGCAATAAGCACATGAAACCGACGTTCAGCTCGCTGTGGCGGCACCGTCGAGTTTTAGGTTGTCGCGCTATGGTTTTGCCGGTCGACGCAGCGATGTTAGGGAGCTTTCATCAAGCTTTCAGGCTTTGAAGCACCATCGACCCGGATATCGAGTTTTAAATTTCAACCGACACCAGCCGGACACCACGTACCGCGCTACAGGCGGGCTGCGGCGAAAATGTCGCAGGCATGTTACGGCGGAACGGCCGCGTTTCATCGCTGGCGCGATGCGCAAAATGCCACCGGCATCGGCCATGCCGAACCAAAGTGTGACCGACTCATCCTTGCCATCGACGATATGGGCCGGCAATCTACCGCTCCCACATCTCGCCGTGAGTCATATGCGTCTTTCTCTGGCGGCGTCCCCGCTCCTGGCTTTTACGCTTTCCCTTTTCATCATCCCTGGCGCACGGTCCGAGACACTCGACCACAACATGTTCGCCTGCGACTACGACCTCAACGTCGCCGCCTGCGATGACATGGTCAAACACCCGGGTGATACAGGCGGGATATCGCGGGGCTATCTGCTGGCGTTGCGCGCCAAGGTACGGATGGAAACAGCAGGCCTGGCTGAAGCCGCCAGCGATCTTGCCGAGCTGCAGAAGACCGAGCCGGCCTCTCCCCTGTTGCCCGAGTTGCAGCAGATGCTGGCGACGCTGGCGGAACCGCAACGCGACCTGAAAGTCGGCTGCATCCTGGAAGTCGATCCGCCGCGCCAGCGCCTGGAAGCCTGCTCGAAGCTAATCGACGGCAATATCGGAACCGCCCGCGAGAGCGTCGCCTATCATGCGTCGCGTGCCGAGGCGGCGATGGATCTCGGCGATCTGGAACAGGCGGAGGCCGACATCACGCAAATCCAGCAGAGCGCTCCAACGAGCATCGCCGCGACAGTGACTGCCATCGAACTTGCGAGCGTCAAGGGTGACTATCAGACCGCCTTGACGATGAGCCAGAAGGCCATCGCAGACCATGCCAAGCCCGCCATGACCTATATGTTATGGCAGGCGCAGTTCAGCTATCTCCTCGGCAACCATTCCATGGCAATCCGCCAATTCATGACCGCCATTCACGCGGATTTCCAGAGCCCGCTGCCGCATTACTGGAGCAGCCTGCTGCGCCTCGAAGACCATGAGGATACAGCGATCGACTTTCATCGCATCGTCACGGATGTCGGCCCGCGCACATACCTCGGCAAGATCGGTCTCTTCCAGCTCGATCAGATGTCGCCGCAGGCATTGATCGATGCGGCCAACGCCTCTCCAGCACCTTTGCGGCAAAAGCATCTCTGCGTCGCTTATTTCATCATCGGCCAAAAGGCCTGGCTGGCTCATGACAAGACAGCGGCAAGGCAGGCTTTCCGCGACGCATTGCAAACCGATCAGCCACGAATGATTGAGTTTCAGGCCGCGAAAGTGTTGCTGCAAAAGGTCGACGTCAACTGAGCGCCGCTGAAAAGGCTGCCGAGCGCGTGACGGCGTCACGGCAGGCAGCTTCGAACCAGGCGGCGAAATCACGCACCACCTGCCGCTCGACACTGCGCCGTGGTGTGGTCAGGAAATAGGCCTGGCTCAGTTGCAGCGGCGCATGCAGCGGCACCACCAGCCGGCCGGCCACGATATCTGCCGCAATATAGATGCCTTGCCCCAGCGCAACACCGAGGCCACTCAGCGCAAAATCAAGTGCCGTGCGCGAAGCATTGGTGGTGAGACCCGGCTGCCGGGCGGGATCGGCCGCGACACCGGCGGCATCGAACCAACTCGGCCAGGACGGAAACGTGGCCGCCGCCGGTCCCCAATCGGTATGGATCAGCGGCACCGAACGCAATCGCCCCGGACTGTCGAGCGGACCATGCCTTGCCAGGAAGTCCGGCGCGCAGACCGGATAGACGGCATCGGTGACAATCTCCTCGATCCGGTGATCGCGGTAATGAAAGCGGCCATAGGACAGGCGCAGATCGATCAGATCGCGCTCAAAGGGTACGGGATCATCCTCGGCCCGAAGGAAGAGATCAAGCGGCCCCTGCCGGGCGACGAAATCAGCGAGTCGGGTCGACAGCCAGCCCATCGCCATTGACGGCGGGGCTGAAACCACCAGCCGGGCCCGCGCGGCACTGCCACCAAGTTCGTGGGAGATATTGCGCAACTCCTCGAA
>DATMUQ010000407.1:0-8149 GCA_035563795.1 Terriglobales bacterium
TGAGCCGGTCCGCGCGCCAGCCGGTCAGGCCGGGCTCCGACAGGAGGCCGCCACCCAGCTGCGAATCCTGTTCGACCAGCACGACACGGGCGCCGCTCTTACCGGCAGCCAGCGCCGCCGCCAGACCGGAGGCACCGGAGCCGATCACCAGCACGTCGCAGAAATCGTAGCGCGTCTCATAGCGATCGGGATCGAAGTCGCGCGTCGCCTCGCCAAGGCCGGCAGCCTTGCGGATGAAAGGCTCGAAGAACATCCAGGAACCCTTGGTCGGGCCCATGAAGGTCTTGTAATAGAAACCGGACTGGAACAGGGGTGCTGCCAGCTGATTGACCGCCATGACGTCGAAGGCGACCGAAGGCCAGGCATTCTGGCTTTTCGCCGTCAGGCCCTCGACCAGATCGACCATGGTGCCAGGGATATTCGGCTCGGTGCGGGCACCCGTTCCCAGAGTGAAGAGGCCGTTCGCCTCTTCCACCCCGGCCGATATGAAGCCGCGCGGCCGATGATATTTGAAGCTGCGGCCGACCAAAGTCACGTCATTGGCGAGCAGGGCCGAAGCCAGCGTGTCACCGGCGAAACCGCGATAGTCCTTACCATCGAAAGTGAAGCTGACCGGCTTGCTGAGATCGACATGGCCGGCGGTCGGAAGGCGCCGAAAGCTGGTCACTTGATCTCTCCGACTTCATTCGTGCCAATTTCATTCGTGGCGGTGTTGCGGCTCAGCTTGAACCAGCGACGGCAACCGAGCACATGCTGCCAGTATTCGACATGCGGCCCTTTCGGGTTGTCGAACAGGAAATAGTAATCGTGCCATTCCTTGATACCGGCACCGCTGTTATGGGCAGGGCGCTGCTTGCTGGCATCGCCGCCATAGCGGAATTCGGAGAAGTCGCGCTCGCCGCAATGGGGGCAGGGCAGTCTCATTGCTTATAGGTCCAGTTGCCGAGGCCGAATTCGTCGAGTTCGAGGCCCTTCTCGAAACGGTCGAGCGAGAAGCAGCGGTTGAGCTCATGCTCTTCGTCATGGGCGATGGTATGGGCATAGGTCCAGCCGGAAGCCGGCGTCGCCTTGAAGCCCTGATAGCACCAGCCGCCATTGAGATAGAGGTTGCGGATCGGCGTGCGGCAGATGAAGGGACTGCCATCCGGCGTCATATCCTGGATGCCGCCCCAATGGCGCAGCAGGCGCAGGCGCGAGATGAAGGGCATCAGCGAGACGGCGCATTCGGCCACCGTCTGGATCCGCGCGAACTGGCCGCGCTGGGTATAGGTGTTGAAGCCGTCGATATGGCCGCCGAAGACCAGGCCGCCCTTGTCGGATTGCGACAGATAGAACAGCTCGGCGCCCCAGGAGACGACGTGATCGACGATCGGCTTCACCGGCTCGGTGACGAAGGCCTGCAGGATATGACTTTCGACCGGCAGGCGCAGCCCCGCCATCTTTGCCACATGCGAGGTATGACCGGCGACGGCGATGGCGACCTTGCCGCCATTGATGCGGCCGCGACTGGTCTCGATTCCGGTGACCTGGCCACCTTCGGTGACGAAACCCGTTACTTCGCAGTTCTCGATGATATCGATGCCATAGGCATCGGCGGCCCGGGCATAGCCCCAAGCGACCGCGTCATGGCGCACGGTACCGGCGCGCGGCTGCATGATGGCGCCGTAGATCGGCCAGCGCGCTTCGTCGCTGTAATCGAGATAGGGCAGCAGCTTCATCACCTCGCCGCGATCGAGCAGCTCGGCATCGATCCCGTTGAGGCGCATGGTATTACCGCGCCGGGCAAAGACATCCAACTGCACCGGATTGACGGCGAGCACGATCTGGCCGCGCTGCGACACCATGCAGTTGAAATTGAGATCGTGGGACAAGCCCTCCCACAGCTTCAGCGAATGCTCGAAGAAGGCCGTATTACCGCCGATCATGTAGTTGGAGCGGATCAGCGTCGTGTTGCGGCCGACATTGCCGGAACCGATATAGGACCGCTCGATCACCGCGACATTGCGAATGCCATGGTTCTTGGCCAGATAGTAAGCGGTAGCAAGGCCGTGACCGCCGCCGCCGACGATGACGACATCGTAGCTGCGCTTCGGTTCAGGCGAACGCCAAGCGCGTGGCCAGGGCAGATCCGGCGATAGCGCGTGACGGGCGAGGGCGAGGGCTGAATAATGCTTTGACACGGCCGCCACGCTAGCAAACTGATCGGTGCCCGGCAAGGATTTGCGCAGCGGATTCGCGAAGAAGTTGCGCTTATGATTCAATGTTTTCCGCGTCATTCGGAAAACGAATTTGGCTTTCCCGGCGTTTCATGCCGGACGCCTGATCCGCGCCTGGCTGACCCCGGTGATCGTCGCGTGGAACCCGGCGCGGCATCATCTGGTTAGCCTTAAAGGAAGGAATACAAGATGACCGATAGCGGCACATCGCGCGACCAGCAGAAGCGGCAGGCCGCCATCCGCGCTGTCGAGGAGGTGCGCAACGGCATGGTGGTGGGATTGGGCAGCGGCTCGACGGCTGCCTTTGCCGTCGAAGCCCTGGCGGCCCGGATCGCCCGGGGGTTGCAGGTGATCTGCATTCCGACCTCGGAGCAGACGGCAGCCCTCGCCCGCCGGCACGGCGTAAAGCTGACTGATTTTCAGGCCCATCCGGCGATCGATCTCACCATCGACGGGGCCGACCAGGTCGACCGGCGCGACCTCACCTTGGTCAAGGGCCGTGGCGGTGCGCTGTTGCGGGAGAAGATCGTCGCTGCCGCCAGCAAGCGCCTGGTGATCATTGTCGACGAGACCAAGCTGTTCGAGCGGCTGGGCGATCCCGTGCCCTTGCCCCTCGAGGTTGTGCCCTTCGGCTATGAAACGCTCATCCCCCGCCTGCAGGCCGGTGGCCTGACGCCGCAATTGCGGCTGGACCAGGGCCAGCCCTTCGTCACCGATGGCGGCCACTATATCCTCGATTGCCTATGCGGCGAGATCCGGGAGGCGGCGGCTCTGGAACTCTGGCTTAAGTGCCAGGTCGGGGTGGTGGAGAGCGGGCTTTTTGTCGGTCTGGCAGACAGCATCATCGTCGCGGGAGCTCGGGGTGTCGATGTCATCAGCCGCGGCATCTGACGCAGCCGATTGACGGCGGGGCCATTGCTTGCTCAAGTAGCACCCCTGGTCCAAGTGACTGTCGAGCCGCCCTAGCATTTTTCAAGCGCGCCTCAGATCCGATTGTCTGCGCGGAGGAAACCACGATGACAGAGACTTCAATCGCGCTGCCGCAAGATGGCGTCTTCGTCGGCCGGGTGCAGGCCCCGGGTATTGCGCATCCGCTGGTGGTCACGGTGCGGAGTGGCGCGGTGCTGGACATCACCGCGAAAGCTGCCCCGACCGTGCGCGACATCGCCGAGATGGATGATCCGGCTGGCTATGTGCGCCAGGCTGCCGGCAAGCCGGTCGGTAGCTTGGCCGATATCGCCGCCAACAGCGCGGCCGCGCAACGCCGCAATGACCAACCGTTTCTTTTTGCGCCCGTCGATCTGCAGGCGGTGAAGGCGGCCGGCGTTACCTTTGTCGTCAGCCTGCTGGAGCGGGTGATCGAGGAGCGGGCGCGCGGCTCGGCGGCGGAAGCGCAATCGATCCGCCAGGAAATCAACACGCTGATCGGCCAGGATCTCTCCAAGCTGAAGCCTGGCTCGCCGGAGGCGGCCGAGCTCAAGAAAAATCTGACGGCGCGCGGCGCCTGGTCGCAATATCTCGAAGTCGGCATCGGCCCCGATGCGGAGATTTTCACCAAATGCCAGCCGATGGCGGCGGTTGGCTTCGGTGCCGATATCGGCCTGCATCCGATGTCGACCTGGAACAACCCGGAGCCGGAAATCGCCGTCATCGCTTCGAGCCGGGGTCGTGTTGTCGGCGCCTGCCTCGGTAATGACGTCAATCTGCGCGATGTCGAAGGCCGCTCGGCGCTGCTGCTCGGCCGCGCCAAGGACAACAATGCTTCGGCCGTATTAGGGCCTTTCATCCGCTTGTTCGATGCCGGCTTCTCGCTCGATGATGTGAAGGCGGCGGATGTGCATCTGAAGATCGAGGGCGAAGACGGCTTCGTCATCGATGGCACCAATTCGATGTCTTTCATCAGTCGCTCGCCGGAAGAACTGGTGGCGACGGCGCTTGGCCGCCACCATCAATATCCCGACGGCATCGCGCTCTATCTCGGCACCATGTTTGTGCCGGCCAAGGATCGTCTGACGCCTGGCGGTGGCTTCACCCATAAGATCGGCGACCTCGTGACGATCTCTTCTGCGAAACTTGGCCGCTTGGTCAACCGGGTCAGTCTGTCGACCGAATGCCCGCCCTGGACCTATGGCGCCAGCCATCTCATGCGGGACCTGGCAGCGGCCGGGCTCTTCTGAGCCAGCTGCGCCGTCCATGCACACCACGGAATTCAGTCCGCGTTGCGCGATGCCGATCAGGCCATTTATTCAATTGTTAGGATGTCGGTGCGATAGTCGTTGCATCCTTCTGATGCGACGCGGGCAGAGGCGCCGATGTTCTTTGCTTTTCTGATGTTATTGCCAGTCTTGCTGACCGCCATTTTACTGGCCCTGGCGCCGAAATGGCGCTTCCTGCGAACTGACGCACGGCGCGATCTGGCGGATCGCAACAATTCGTAAACCATGATCGGCAAGAGAGCGGCGATGGACGGCCCGTCTATCCTGCTTTTCTCCCGTCCTATTTGTGGGCCGTATCGCGGAAGATCACTTCCAATCCCAATGACAACAAGGCGAGGGCTGCGCCATAGGCGCTGACCGCGAGCCAGCCGCCGTGATGCCATACCACCGTGGCGCCGGCCGAACCCAGCGACCCGCCCAGAAAAACGCTCGTCATATAGATGGTGTTCAGCCGGTTGCGTGCTTCGGGCCGCAGCGCAAAGACGATATGCTGGTTGGAAACCATGGCGCTCTGCACGGCGAAATCCAGCAGGATCACGCCGACGATCAATCCCGGCACGCTGTTCCACAGGCCGAACAGGATCCAGGAGAGCAGTGCCAATCCCGCTGCCAGCGCGATCACCAGATGCGGTCCGCGCCGGTCGGCAAGGCGCCCGGCCAAGGGGGCGGCCGAGACGCCGACCATGGCGACGATGCCGAACAGACCGGCGATATCGGCGCCCAGGCCGAAACGTGGCTCTTCCAGATGCAAGGCGAGGATCGCCCAGAAGGCAGTGAAGCCGGCAAACAGGCTGCCCTGTTTCAGCGCGGCGCCGCGCAGTGACCGCTCGTCACGCCACAGATGGATGAGCGAGCCCAAGGCGGCGCCATAGCGGATGCCGGCATGGGGATGGTTGCGCGGCAGGATGACAGCCATCCAGGCGGAGGCGGCGAGTGCCAGCGGCACGGCCAGCCAGAACATGGCGCGCCACCCCTCATGGGCGGCGACGAGGCCGGCAATGGTGCGGCTCAGAAGAATCCCGCCGAGCAGACCGCTCATCAGGGCGCCGATGGTGCGACCACGCCGCTGCGGCATCGCCAAGGCCGCGGCAAGGGGAATGATCTGCTGCGCGACCGTCGAACCGATGCCGACCAGGAGATTTGCCAGCAGCAAGACATGGATGGTCGGGGCCATCGCTGCCAGCAGCAAGGCGACGGCCAGAACCAGGAATTGTCCGACGATCAAGCGCCGGCGATCCATCATGTCGCCGAGCGGCACCAGCAGGAAAAGCCCGATCGCATAGCCGAGTTGCGCCGAAGTCGGCACCAGACCCGCCAGGGTCGGATTGGCGAAGTCGTTCTGGATGATGCCGACCATCGGCTGATTGTAATAAATATTGGCCACGGCGATGCCGCAGGCGGCGGCCATGGCAAAGGTGAGGCCACGGCCGGGATGCGATGCCGGCGCAGCGGCGAAGGACTCGGTCTCGGTCATCGATCGGGCCTATCTTGCGGGCGATGCGGGGAAAGCACGAGACGCGGCAAGATCGCCGCGAGACCCTATTTTTAGCGGGTCAGCAGCGGCTCCCACAACCGGAGTTTTCTCGCGACATTGTCGCGCATCACGCCAGCCGAGCGGCCGCGGCGCTATCAGGAGCCCTGTCGATGCTATCGACGATGGCAGCGCTGGTGCTGGGATGGAGACGGCATGCGGGCGACGGTCCGGCCGCGACCATCGCCGTTCTGAAACGTCGTTGCTGCAGGATAGTGTCGGCGCCGGGTGGCAGCGAGGTCGCCTGGGATCGCCTGTGTCAGACCGCCCCGCTGGCACTCGCCTGATAATTCTCGACCGCCTGCAGCAGCTGGGTCAAGGTGTTGTCCATCTTGGTGCTCTGTTGCAGGCTGTTCATCGCCGATTGATTGGCGACATCGCCGGTATTGCTGCCTTGCATCTGCTGCATCCATGCATCCCAATTCTCAGCGGTGCCGAGCGTGCTGCCCTGTGAGGATGCGTTGCTCACGGATGTCGTGTCGCTGCCCTGTGTGGTCCCGGTTGAGGAGAAGGCCGCCTCCAGCTCGGACTGGGAAAGCGTGCCGTCGCCATCGGTATCGAGGCTGCTGACGGTTGTGTCGGCGAGGCTTTCGGCGCCGCCGTCGCTGCCGATATTCTGCTGGCCGATCAGGAAGGAGCGCATGTCCTGGCTGAGCTTCTGGAAGCCGGTCTGTAATTCCGCCTTGCTGAGCTTGCCGTCGCCATCGGTATCGAGGGCGTTGATCAGGGCGTCGGCCTGGGTGCTGAAAGACATGCCGCTGCTGGAATCCTGCGTCGCCTGGCTGTCGCTGGCGCCGCCGGCGTCTGTCGTCTCGGCGCCGGCCTTCTGCAGCAGCTGATTCAAGAGGGCCAGATTGAGCAGCGATGAATTGCCGACCGATGAGCTCATGGTGATCTTCTCCTTGCCGCCTGGAACGGCGAAAACATCCGCAATCTGTCCCAACTCTTTCAGGGATCTGCCCTTGATACGGTGTATCGAAAGATTTCAGGCGGCAAAGCGACAGCGCGCGATGGACGACTGGCTGGGCGGCAGCTCCCGGCTTCTTTTGCCGGCAATGCCGTCGGGCAATCCAGCTCGATTAACAGCGTAAAGTATTCGATTTCGTAACCCTTCAGTTTCATGAATATAAATGATTACTTAAGAAGTAAAAAATATAGATGTCCAAAGTAAAAATGAGAAAGCTTCTGACGGGTCGCAGGATTCGGTTCCGTTGTTGAGGCCCTAGAACTTCGCCTTTCATACGCCGCATTGGCGGCTTTATTGGTGCGATGGGGGCGGCGGCTCACCCAGGAAAGTCCAGGTTCTTGGCCGGTCTTTGCCGATCATGCCGCTGTTTGCTGTGTAGCTGGAGCGTTTTTGTAGCGGTGCTCGGCAAGTTTTGCAGCTCAGGCTGCAGATTTTGCCGGCCACTAAGTAAAAGATGCCGGGTCCAGTGAAAATATTGCCCTGTATGCGTTTTTTATTCAGAAAAATTTGCCAGGAGGCAAAAACTGTGACGGTATTTTCTTCTTACCGCGTATAATTTCTCGAACGATACTTTTCAGGGTCGATCCGCTGTGGGGTGTGAGGCGGACGACCGGCGACCAGGGATGGGGCGCAAAATGACATCGATACTGTTTAGTTCACCGCAGGCGACGCCAGAAGTGACGATAGCCAGTCTGGACGATCATCTGATCGAGCGCATGCGGCAGAACGATGAACATGCCTACCGGCTGCTGGTCGAGCGTCATATCGACCGGGCTTATGGTCTGGCGCTGCGTATTCTGCGGCGGCCGGCCGATGCCGAGGACGTCGCTCAGGAAGCTTTCGTCAAAGCCTGGATCAATCGCGACAAATGGCAGACCGGCCGGGCCAAGTTCAGCACCTGGCTCTACCGCGTCATCGTCAATCGCTGCATCGACCTGCAGCGGGCTCCGCGCAATGAATGGCTGGATGATGCGCCCGAGCCGATCGATGAGTCCGAAGACAGTGTCACCTCGATCCAGCGGCAGCAAGTCTATGGCCGGCTGGAGCAGGCGGTGGAGCGCCTGCCGGATCAGCAGCGGACGGCAGTCTTGCTGTCTTATTATGAGGACATGTCGAATGCCGAGATCGCCGATGTGATGGGGATCTCGGTCAGCGCCACGGAAGCCTTGTTGAAGCGCGGGCGTCAGCGTCTGCGCGAAATCCTGAAGCGTTCGGCGGT
>DATMUQ010000408.1:0-7997 GCA_035563795.1 Terriglobales bacterium
ATGCTGACGCCGTCGCTGAAAATCCGCCGCCATAAGATCCGCGAACGCTGGGCGGAGGAAATCAGCAAGCTCTATGAGAAGTGAGCTTGACCGGAAGCGAAGAAGGACGGGTTTCTAGTTCACGCTGACCATGATTTCGGCGGCCTCACCGCCATTGTCGAGCCAGTCTTCGTCGGCGGCGCGCGCCGCAGCCACGACTTCCATGGCGGTCGCCGTATCCAGCCAATCAGGATTGATCGTCAGCACGAGATTGATCAGCTTTTCGGCAAGAAGCAGCGGCGTATCCTCGTCCTCCGCCAGCATGACCATGGAGATTAATTCGCGCCAGGCACCACAGGCTTCGACGATCAGGCTTTCATCGACCTCGATCATCATCAGGCTGGGCTGCCGGGCCGGCTCTGACATCAGCTTGCGCGCCATATGGGCGGCAACGCGCTGGCGCAGGCCATTGGTCAGGCGCAGCGCCTGGCTGCCGGAACGCTCCTGACATTGCAGGACCAAATGCCCGAGAGCTTCCAGTAAGGCGAGCGCCAGTTCGTCCTCGACGCAGCCGCTCTTGCGGCAATCGGACAAGGTCGCGGCAATGCAGCTATCCAGCTCGGTATCGTCGCGGAAGATGAAGCGCTCTCTCATTACTGCCTCCTTCGCTCGCCCTGTTGCTACAACAGGTATCGTCGGCGGGCCCTCAGCACTCATGCAACAATCATAAGTGCCTCTGCTCTTAAGATTGTCTTACCCGCCAGACAAAACAAACGGCATGCATGGCGATGCCATACACTTTGTTGTGTCGATCCTCATTTTCATTTGATGGAGTAGAAAAATCTCCCGCCGGTGACGCGCCATGTCGGCTGCCGGAGCAGCACGGCAACCTGCGCCAATGACCGGGAGTGACGCCCGTCATACCGCGAGATGGAGCCGACCAGCCCTTACCAGGACACCCGCCCGGGATATGGACAAGGGCGGGAAAGTGCAGCAAGTTAACGCGATTAACTGGGAGCAGGCGATGGCGAAAATCGCTTTGGCAGAAGTCGCGCTAGACGACAAATACCAGCGCTCGGAAGGGCGCGTTTACATGACCGGGACGCAGGCGCTGGTGCGCCTGCCGATGCTGCAGCGCGAATACGATCGCCTGGCTGGCCTGAACACGGCTGGCTATGTCACCGGCTATCGCGGCTCGCCGCTGGGCGGCATCGACCTCGCGATGACCCAGGCGAGCCGCTACCTGACCGATCACAACATTCTCTTCCAGCCCGGGGTGAACGAGGAACTGGCCGCGACGGCGCTCTGGGGCAGCCAGCAAACAGGCCTGTTTGGCGATGGCAAATATGATGGCGTCTTCGGCATGTGGTACGCCAAGGGGCCCGGTGTCGATCGCAGCGGCGATGCCCTGCGCCACGCCAATCTCGCCGGCACGGCGCCCAATGGCGGCGTCCTGGCTCTCGCCGGCGATGATCACACCTGCAAATCCTCGACGACAGCGCACCAGTCCGACTATGCGCTGATGGACGCCAATATTCCCATTCTGTACCCGGCCACGATCCAGGAAGTGCTGGAATATGGCCTCTATGGTTGGGCGATGTCGCGCTTCACCGGATGCTGGGTCGGCATGAAGATGGTGGCGGAAAGCACCGATGTTGCTTCGCCCGTCATGATCGACCGGGCGCACCGCGCGCTGCGGCTGCCGCAAGACCTGCCTTTGCCGCCCGGGGGCCGTCACATCAAATTGCCGGAAACGCCGTTCGCTCAGGCCCAGGCACTGGAGCAGGAACGCATCCTGTTGGAGTATCGCCTGCCCGCCGTCGCGGCCTTTGCCCGGCACAACCCGCTCGACCGCGTCGAGATCGACGGACCGAAACGCTGGCTCGGCATCATCAGCTGCGGCAAGTCGCATCTCGACCTGCGCCAAGCGCTGGAAGATCTCGCTCTCGACCCGCGCAAGGCGGCCGATCTCGGCATCTCCGTCTACAAGGTGGCGCAGACCTGGCCGCTGGAAGCAGCATCCTTGCGCCGCTTCGCCGAAGGGCTGGAAGAAATCCTTGTCATCGAGGAGAAGCGCAGCTTCATTGAGATGCAGTTGAAGCAGATCCTCTACGATCTGCCGGCCGACAGGCGGCCGCGCATTCTCGGCAAGACGACGGAAAGCGGTGCCCCGCTTCTGCCCGCCACCAATGAGCTAACGCCCGGCATGATCGCCGAAGCGATCTGCAGCCGCCTCAAGCCGGGGCAACAGGATGCCGATCTCGATGCCCGGCTGCAGCGCCTGCTGGCGCAAGAGCGCAACACAGCGGCCTATGAGGCACCGATCCGCCGCTACGCCTATTTCTGCTCGGGTTGCCCGCACAGCACCTCGACCAAGGTGCCGGAAGGATCACGCGCCTTGGCCGGTATCGGTTGCCATTTCATGGCGCAATGGATGGACCGCGACACCGCCACCTACACGCAGATGGGTGCCGAAGGCGCCACCTGGGTCGGCCAGGCGCCCTTCTCGAAGACGCCGCATGTCTTCCAGAATATCGGCGACGGCACCTATTTCCATTCCGGCCTGCTGGCGATCCGTGCGGCGGTCGCCGCCAAGGTCAATGTCACTTTCAAGATCCTGTTCAATGACGCAGTGGCGATGACCGGCGGCCAGCATCATGACGGCCCGCTCTCGCCGCTGATGATCGCCAGCCAGCTGAGTGGCGAAGGCATTGGCCGCATCGCCATCCTGACCGAGGATCTGGGCCGCTACCAGGCCGCGGTCAGCCTGCCGGCCGGCGCGACCTTGCAGGCACGCGACGAACTCGATGCAGTGCAGCGTGAACTGCGCGCGATTCCCGGCGTCACGGCGATCATCTATGACCAGACTTGTGCCGCGGAGAAACGCCGCCGCCGCAAGCGCGGCCAGATGCCGGATCCGGCCCGCCGCGTGTTCATCAATGAGGATGTCTGTGAAGGCTGCGGCGATTGCAGCCGCACCTCCAATTGCCTCAGCGTCACGCCGCTGGAAACCGCCTTCGGACGCAAGCGGCAGATCGACCAATCGAGCTGCAACAAGGACTTCTCCTGCCTGGACGGCTTCTGCCCCAGCTTCGTCACCGTCGAAGGGGCCAAGCTGCGCCGCACGCAAACGGTGTCAATACGCACGGCCACCGCTCCGGACATCGCCTTGCCGGAGCCGGCAATGCCGGGCCTTGAGCGCCCCTATAACATCCTCGTCACCGGCATCGGCGGGACCGGCGTGGTCACCATCGGCGCCCTGCTCGGCATGGCGGCGCATATCGAAGGCAAGCAATGCACAGTGATGGACCAGACCGGGCTGGCCCAGAAGGGTGGCGCCGTGGTCAGCCATATCCGCCTCGCCGCCGAATCCGGACAACTGGCGGCGGTGCGCCTGCCCGCGGGTTCGGCGGACCTGTTGCTCGGCTGCGATCTCGTGGTCAGCGCGGCTGCCGACAATCTCAGCCGCGTCGGCCGTGGGCGCACCACCGCCATCATCAACGATCACGAGGCCATCACCGGCGCCTTCACCCGTGACCCGGATTTCTCGCTATCGCATGATCAGCTGGCGGATGCCTTGCGCCTCGCCGCCGGGCCGGAGAAGATCGCCCTGCTCAATGCAACACGCCTGGCAACAGCCCTGATGGGCGACGCGATCTTCACCAACCCATTCGTGCTTGGCTATGCCTTCCAGCGTGGCCTGATCCCGCTCAGCGCCGAGGCGCTGCTGCGCGCGATCGAGCTGAACGGTGCCGCCATCGACCGCAACAAGGAAGCCTTCGCCTGGGGCCGTCGCGCGGCGCTCGACCTCGCCGCGGTGGAAAAGATGGCCTTGCCGGTAACGCCCCGCCTGCCGGAGAGCCTGGCCGAGATCGTCGCCCATCGCATGGCGCATCTCGCCGCCTATCAGAACGATGCCTATGCCGCGCGCTACCGCGCATTTGTCGACCGTGTCGCTGCCGCCGAGACCAAGATCGTGCCCGGCAAGGATGGTGTCGCACTCGCCGTCGCCCGGAACTATGCGAAGCTGCTCGCCTATAAGGACGAGTATGAGGTCGCCCGGCTTTATCGCACGCCGGAGTTCCGCGCCAGACTCGATCGGCAGTTCGAAACCGGCTACCACCTACGCTTCCATCTGGCACCGCCGGTCCTTGCCCATCACGACCCCGCGACAGCCCATCCCCGCAAGCGCATCTATGGCGGCTGGATGCTGACGGCCTTCGGCCTGCTGGCGCAGTTCAAGGGTCTGCGCGGCACGGCATTCGACGTTTTCGGCCGGACCGCCGAGCGGCAGATGGAGCGGCAGCTGATCACGGACTATGAGGCACTGATTGGCGATGTGATCGCCGGCCTCACGCCAGGCAACCACCGCGTCGCCGTGCAGCTTGCCGATCTGCCGCAGCAGATCCGCGGCTTCGGCCATGTCGAAGCTGCTTCGGTCGAGAAGGCCCGGATCCGCCAGACGGAACTGCTGACGGCCTTCCGGCATGAATCCGGTACCAGCCAGGCGGCCGAGTAAAAGAAAGCGGCCCGCTTGTAGAGCTCGAGCAGTTGTTTCAGGGGACTTGCGCCACAGGAGCGATGCGTGACGAGGTCATGTACGACATCTAAGCAGATCGTCTATCTCGCTCTGCTGGGCAATGTCCTGGTCGCCGCAACCAAGATCATCGCGGCGATCCTGACAGGCAGCGCTGCCATGATGAGCGAGGCCATCCATTCGCTGGTCGATACCGCCAATGAGGGCCTCCTGCTGTTTGGCTATCGGATGGCGGTGCGACGGCCGGACAATCTCCACCCGCTCGGCTACGGCCGCGAGCTGTATTTCTGGAGCTTTATCGTCGCGCTCCTCCTGTTCGGGCTCGGCGCCGGTGTCTCAATCTACCAGGGCATCCAGCACATCCTGGCGCCGTCTGAGATTGGGCATCCCTTTGTCAGCTACATCGTCCTCGCCTGCGCTTTCCTGTTTGAAGGAATGTCATGGCTCGCCGCGTTGCGGAAGCTGCGCGCCACCCGTGGCGAGTTCGGCTATTGGCAGGCCATTCACAACAGCAAGGACCCGCCGACCTTCATGGTCCTGTTCGAAGATAGCGCGGCCCTGGTCGGCATTGTCATTGCGGCCGTGGGCATTTTCCTGTCGCAATTTCTAGCGCTTCCCGAGATTGACGGGATCGCCTCGGTCATGATCGGCCTGGTTCTGGCTACTGTGGCATCGATTTTGGCCTATGAATGCAAGAGCCTGCTCATCGGCGAACCCGCCTCGCCCGTGCTTGTCGCCGCAGCGATCGACCTCGCGAAAAAAGAGCCCGGGGTTATCAGCGCGAATGGCGCCCTGACCGTCCATCTCTCGCCGGATCAGATCCTGCTGGCGCTCAGTGTCGAATTTGGCGACGATTTGCGGGCGCCGCAGATCGAACGTTGCGTGGAAGCCATCGAAACCTCGATCCGGGCGGCCTATCCGCAGATCGTGACCCTGTTCGTCAAGCCGCAAACCCCCGAGACATTCGAGCGCTGGCGCCAAATCCGCTACGGCGCCATTGAGGCCTGAGCGAAAGCCGGGCCTTCTGGCCGTGTCCCGCCGATCGCCAATGGAAACGGCCTGCCTCCGTTGGGAAGCAGGCCGCCAGATTGAGATATCATCAGGCTGATGGGCCGGCCGCTCAGGCCATGCCGATCGCCTGCTTGTAGAGATCGAGCAGCTGCTCCTGCTCTTCCCGATCATGGGCTTCCATTTTGCGCAGCCGCACGATCTGGCGGATGATCTTGGTGTCGAAGCCGGAAGACTTGGCTTCGGCATAGACTTCCTTCACATCGCCAGCGATGGCCTTCTTCTCTTCTTCCAGGCGCTCGATACGCTCGATAAACGACTTCAAACGATCGGCTGCGATCCCACCGGCATCGGCCATGTGTCACTCCAGATACATAAAAGCTAAGGATTGCCGCGGACTTTAACCGCCAGGGCGGGTGCGGACAATCAGTGAGACCTGTGGATAACGGGGATAACTCGCCTGCAATACCCGCCAACAGACCGGATCGGCGAAAAACCTAGCTGTGCTTGTGGCTATCGGTGAATTGCTTGGCCTGATCGGCCGTGGCTTCCCGCTGGTATTTCGCCTTCCATTCGTCATAGGGCATGCCATAGACGACTTCCCGGGCGTCAGGATCGCTGACCTCCTCGCCCCGCTCGCTGGCGGCAGCGCGGTACCATTTCGACAGGCAGTTGCGGCAGAAGCCGGCCAGATTCATCAGGTCGATGTTCTGCACATCGGTGCGTTCACGCAGATGCTCGACCAGGCGCCGGAAGGCGGCCGCTTCGATTTCGGTTCTCGTCTTATCGTCCATGTGTCACCTCTGGCCTTCTTTTACCGCGAGACGGTCGGCGGTTGATAGAGGGTGGTATCTGCCAGCACGTCATGGCAGACCCGATGCAAAATCTCGACCCAGCGGGCAATCCCGGCCGCATCGCTGATCAGATCCTGCCGCACCTCGATCAGGGCATGCGCCAGGCCCCGCGCCTCGGCGTGATGTTGCATCGAGAAACCATGCCCGTCACGGCCCGAATAAGGCTCGTTATCGCCGACCACAAGGCCTTCCTCGGCGGCAAAGCGGCGCATTAGCGGCAACGGCAGCCGATCGTCCCGGTTCCACAAAATGCCGATATGCCAGGGTCGCTGGAAACCGTTCATGATCGGCGTGAAGCTGTGCAGCGACAACAGCACCGGATATTGCCCGGATGCCAGCTTGGCATCGATCATGGCGCTCAGCGCCGCGTGATAGGGGTCGAAGATCGCTGCCGACCGCTGGCTCCGCTGTTCCGGGGTCAGGCCGCGATTGCCGGGAATATCGATCCGGTCGCTGATCTGCGGGATCGAGGTCGGGTCCTTCAGATGGCGGTTGCAGTCGATCACCAGCCGCGAATAGTGATTCTGCAGCAATGGCGCGTCCAGGCGCTCGCTCAGCCCCTGCCCCAGCTCCGCGATGCCGATATCCCAGGCAATGTGCTTGTCGAAATGTTCAGGGCCCAGGCCGAGATTATTGAGGCGGCGCGGCACCGCCCGCCCGGCATGGTCGCAAAACAGGATCAGCGGCGCCTTTCCTGCCGCATTGCGGCATTCGAAAGGTATCGGATCGCCCGGCTGCAACAAGGAATCGTTATGCATCATCCACTGGCTCGGCATGCAAGGAACCACGGATGACCGCGGCATCGCCGGAGCATAGTACTAAGAACGCGGCGCTGTCATCGCCCCATCACATGCATTTGAGGCAAGCGAGTTTCATGTCTTCCGACCGTTCGCAACGGCTGGCTTTGCCGCTCCTGATCCTGGGCGCCGTGCTGATTTCCGCTTCCGGCATCTATGTGAAGCTCTCCGATGTCGGCCCGACCACGACCGGCTTCTACCGCATGTTCCTCTCCATGCCGGTCTATGCTTTTGTCCTGCTGATCGCCGGCAGACGGCGCACCGGGCGGGCGGAGAGTGTCCTGCCGCCGATCTCGCGCAGCGCCTGGTGGGCGCTCTGGGTGAGCGGCTTCTTCCTCGCCCTCGATCTCATCGCCTGGCACTGGTCGATGCATTACATCAGCGTCGCCGCGGCCACATTGCTCGGCTGCACCGCCCCGGTCTGGGTCGCGCTGATGGGCTTCCTGTTCTTCGGCGAACGCTTCTCCCTGCGCTTCCTCTGTGGCCTCACCATCGCCATGATCGGCGTCGCCTTCCTGGTGCTGGGTGGTGCCACCAAGTTCAGCATCACCGACGGGATCGGCGTTGCCTGCGGCTTCCTGGCGGCGATCTGCTATGCCTTCTACCTGCGCGGCGTGAAGGCAGCACGGGATTCGCTGAGTGTCCCGCAGATGATGTTCTGGAACGCCGTCATCGCCAGCGCCGTGCTGCTGCCGATCGCCGGGATCACCGAAACCAGCCTGCTGCCCCATAGCTGGAAGGGCTGGGGGGCGGTGATCGGTGTCGCCCTCACCAGCCAGGTGATCGGCCAGGGCCTGATCGGCTGGTCCATGGCCCATCTTT
>DATMUQ010000409.1:0-6410 GCA_035563795.1 Terriglobales bacterium
GGATCCGCGTCGCCAGCGTGACGATGCCGCCTTCTTCGCCGACTTGAAGGGCGATGAGCCGCGTCGCGAGGCGCAGCCCCGTCGGGAACGTTCGGCGGAAGCACGGCCGCAGCATCGCGAAGACCGTCGCCCGGCTGATCGTCAGGCAGATGACCGTCGTCCGAGCAATCGTCGCCCCGATGAGCGCCGCGCGGAAAGCCATCGTGACGCCAAGCAGGGCAACCGTCACGCCCCCCGCAACGACACGGTGCGTGGCGACCGTCAGCAGCGTTCGGAGCGCCCGGCCCAAAGCCGTGATCAGCGCAGCGACCGCAGCATGTCGGTGGCAGCGATGGTGCGTGAGGTGGAAGCCCGCGAAGCCCAGCCGCGCCGCGAGCGGTCCGAGCATCGTCACAGCGAAGGCCGCAACGGCAATGATCGCAACCATCACAGCGCTGCCAAGAGCAAGGGCGGCAACCGCAATCATCAGGGCGGCGGCCGTCATCAGGATGGCCAGCGCAGCAGCGGTCCCCGCAATGCCGGTGGCCAGCAGAAGCTGAAGCGCGGCGGTCCCGTCCGGGGCTAATAAGCCTCAGAACGTCAGCCTTAGTTGAACAAAGGGCTCCTTGCCGCAAGGCAGGAGCCCTTTTTCTATGCCTGGAGCTGCCGAGGCTAAGCTGTGCCTCCATCAACCCGTCGATGGACCTGGCCCTATCCTTTCGCCAGGCCAATCTTCTGTAGTGCTACCTTGATCTCATCCAGGATCAACGGATCGTCGATGGTTGGCGGGATCTTGTAGGGTTTGCAATCGGCGATCTTGCGCATCGTGCTGCGCAGCACCTTGCCCGAACGGGTCTTCGGCAGGCGTTGGATGACGGTTGCCGCCTTGAAGGCTGCCACCGGGCCGATCCGGTCACGCACCAACTGCACCACTTCCGCGACGATCTCGGCATGATCGCGCGCGACACCGGCTTTCAGCACCAGGAAGCCGAGCGGCGCCTGTCCCTTCAAGGAATCATCGATGCCGACGACGGCACATTCGGCAACATCGGGATGGCTCGCCAGCACCTCCTCCATGCCGCCGGTCGACAGGCGGTGACCGGCGACGTTGATGATGTCATCCGTGCGCGCCATGACATAGACATAGCCGTCAGCATCCACCATGCCGGCATCGGCGGTCAGGTAATATCCGGGATATTGCTCCAGATAGGATTGGAAGAAGCGTTCCTCGGCCTGCCACAGGCTGGGCAATGTGCCGGGCGGCAGCGGCAGGCGGCAGACCAGGCTGCCGATCTCACCCGCCTTCACCTCATGTCCCTCTTCATCAAGCACCCGCACATCCCAGCCGGGCAAGGCCTTGGTGGGCGAGCCATGCTTGATCGGCAGCAATTCAAGACCGAAGCAGTTACCGGCGATGCACCAGCCGGTCTCGGTCTGCCACCAATGATCGATCACCGGCACCTTGAGATGCTTCTCCGCCCATTCCAACGTGGTGGGATCCGACCGCTCACCGGCAAGGAACAAGGCGCGGAGACTGCTGAGATCATAGCGATGCAGCAGCTTCGCTTCCGGATCATCGCGCTTGATCGCCCGGAAGGCGGTGGGCGCCGTGAACATGACGGAGACTTTGTGCTGCGAAATCACCCGCCAGAAAGCGCCGGCATCCGGCGTCCCCACTGGCTTGCCCTCATAGAGCACAGTGGTGCAGCCGGCCAGCAGCGGCGCATAGACGATATAGCTGTGGCCCACCACCCAGCCGACATCGGAGGCAGTCCAGAACACCTCGCCCGGCTGGACGCCGTAGAGGTTGGTCATGGTCCAGCGCAAGGCGACGGCATGGCCGCCATTGTCGCGCACGACACCTTTCGGCTGGCCGGTCGTGCCGGAGGTATAAAGGATATAGAGAGGATCGGTCGCCTGAAGGGGGATGCAGGGCTGTGGCACGGCCGACTGCATCGCCGCCTGCCAGTCGATGTCGCGATCGGCAATCATCCGTGCCGGCTCCATCTCCCGCTGCAGCACGATGCAATGCGCCGGCTTATGCTGGGCAAGCTCGATCGCCGCATCCAGCAACGGCTTATAAGCCACGATCTTCTGCACCTCGATGCCACAGGAGGCGCTGACGACGACCTTTGGCTTGGCATCATCAATGCGGGTCGCCAGTTCAGGTGCGGCAAAACCGCCGAAGACGACGGAGTGGATGGCCCCCAGGCGCGCGCAGGCCAGCATGGCGATCATCGCCTCCGGCACCATCGGCATGTAGATGATGACACGGTCGCCCTTGGCGACACCCTGCGCCGCCAGGACGCCGGCGAAACGGGCAACGAGATCACGGAATTCCAGATAGCTGTAGCGACGCACCGTCTGGGTGACCGGGCTGTCGTAGATCACAGCGACCTGATCGCCCCGCCCCTGCTCCACATGCCGGTCAAGGCAGTTGTAGCAGGTGTTGAGTTCGGCCTTTGGGAACCAGCGGTAATATGGCGCGCGGCTGTCATCCAGCACGCGCTCCCAGCGCCGGTTCCAGTCGATCGCCTCCGCCGCCTCACCCCAGAAGGCCGAGGGATTCTCCAGCGATTGACGATGCGCCGCATCGAAGGCACCCGGTCGCGGTGCAGCCGCCATGAACTCCTCCCCAGGGTTTTAATTATGATTACCGATATTCTCAGCCAGAGCTTTGAGGGAGATCAAGCGGAATGCCGGGCGAATGGGTCAATACTTAATCCAAACAGCAAGATTTCGAGACGATTGCCTGTCGAAAAGCCCGTTCCGCCATCCTGGCGATGCGAGCCTTTTCAGCTTATACTGAGCTTGGCCGCGCATATCCGGGCGAAGAGGTGAAAATGTCCCATCTAATCTGGCTGCTACCTCTCGGTTTCTGGTTTTTCTCCGCCTTGACGGGTCCTGGCGAAGAATATCACGCATTCCCGATCGCTTACTGAGTGGATCCGTGTCGCTTCTTGCCTTAGCCCTGGTTGTCGCCTTCCTGATCACTGCAGCGCTCACGCGGCGCCACAGGCAAAGCAATCGCTATCGCATTCACGATGCCGAGCAGTACGCGGCTGACCTTTCCCACGCCGCCGAAGACGATATTGTCGCACGCCAGCCCGCCCCATTCGTTGCCGATGAAGGTCCCTATATCGGCGGTGCAAGGGGCTATGGTCGCGGTGGCTTTGGTGGACGTTGGGATGGGCTCCCCAATCCGGATGCGTCGCTGCCCCGTCAGGAGGATGACGGTTCGCAGCGCTTTCCCTCCTCTCGCTGACGGACCCGCTCTCCGTTATCTGACGCCTGTGATCCGCTCCTGCCCGCAGAGCACCGCCCGCCGACAATCACTCTTATTCCGGAACGCCCTGCAGGATATAGAGCGCCTTCAGCAGCTGGCTCGGCTCGCGCCCCGGAAAAGCAGCACGGAAAATCTCGGCAATCTTGCCGGACCGATAGGCGCGCGAGAGCGCCAGATTGGCGACCTTTTTCAGCCTGTAGTCATTCTGGCGGATCGGCAGCGCATAGGGCTCGTTGGTCAGATAATCCTGTGCGATCTTCAAGCTGCCAGCATCCTTGGCGCGGTCCTTCATGCCCATCAACAGCTCACGATCCGCGAAATAGCCGTCGATGCTCTTGGCCTCAAGGGCAGCCAGCCCGGCGTCATGGGTATCGAACTCGACCACATCGGCTGCGATCTTGTTCTGCTGCAGGGTAAACTTCAGTTCCTGCGTCGTTGTCGTGTTGCGCAAGACGCCAACCTTCTTGCCGGCAAGCTCCGTGAGGTTGCTCAGATTCGCATCGGACCGCACCATGAGACTGGTACCGGAACTGAAGGTCTGCAAGGTGAAGTCCATCGTTTCCATGCGCCGGATGGTCATGGAGGTACCCTCACACAAAATATCGATCTTATGCGTGGTCAGAGCCATGAAGCGGCTTTCGGCCGTGACCTGTTCATAGGCGATCTTCATGTCCTTCAGATTTGCGGCCTGGGCGACCAGCCCGGCGATCTCAACACAGAGCGCGACCGAATAGCCTGTCGGCTTCCCGTCGGCGCCGAGGCTGGAGAACGGCGCTGCGTCGGCACGATAGCCGATTGTGAATTGGCCGGACTTTTTAACATCATCGATCGTATCTGCGCCGGCGAAACGGACCGCCAGCAAACCTGCAGCCAGGACAAGTGTTAAAGCGCCGATACGTGTGAATGCCTGCGGAACAGTCAACATGCGGCTTCCCCCTCAGATGTCGTTTCTTACTGCAGATCCCCTGGTCTGATATTGGCACCACAGTAGCGTGCCGGGCGGGCATTGAGAAGTTGCTCTCTATCGGCAACGGCCGCCCACGCGTGGTGGCACTTATTTGCGCGCCTCAAACACGGCCGCCGCCGCCTCCGCGCTTGGAAAGATCATCGCGTCGCCCAGCCCCTTGCTGAGCCCGGCCCGATCGACGATACGCTTTGCCCCGCTATTGAGGTCGGCAATACCGAAAGCGACACCCCGCTCGGCCAGAGACACGCGGATTTCCTCCAGCTTCCCGACACCGGTTGAGTCCAACATATTGACGGCTGCTGCGTCGAGCACGAACCACTTGTCCTCCGGCCGCAGCGCCCGCGCGATCTTCAGCAGCCGGTGCTTGACGAAATCGGCATTGAAGAACACCAGCGGCGCTTCGAGGACGACGATGGTCATGCCGGGGATTGCCCGTGCTTCTGCATAACGATGCAACTTGTAGAGGCCCGGCGATCCGGCGATCCGTCCCAGCAAGGCGATGCGCGGGCGCGAAGCGATCCACAGCAGATGCGCGAGCGTTGCCGTGATCGAGATGAAGACCCCCTGCAGCACGCCGACCGCAAGCACGGTCAGGGTCGTGATCACGGCAAAGCAGAACTCTGCCCGGCTGAGCCGCAACAGGACGCGGAACTCGTGCAGATCAATGAGATCAATGGCCGCCGAAATCAGGATGGCACCCAAGGTCGCCAAGGGCAGATAAGTCAAGGCACTGCTGACATAGACAACGGCGATGGCAAAAGAAGAAGCCGCCACCAGGGCCGTCAATTGCGTCTTGCCACCGACGGCGAAATTAACCGCAGACCTGGAATCCGACGCTGTCACGGGGAAGCCGCCAAACGCCCCACTGACAATATTGGCCGCGCCAAAGCCGACCAGTTCCTGATCGGCATCGACATCACGGTGCCGCTTCATCGCAAAGCTTCGCGCCGTCACGATGCCCGAGGCGAAGCTGACCAATGTGATCGCCAAAGCCCCACCGAGAAAACCGAGATTAATAGCCGATGAGAGCGCTGGCGTCGTGAGGCGAAAAGAGATCGTCGGCAACGGGCCGAGAACAGCAACGCCCTGGGCCTGAAAATCAAATATTGCCGAAAGACCGATGCAAACGGCAATGGCGAAGAGCGGCGTCGGCAGAGCCGGCTTCCAGGCTCGCACCAGCCGCAGGACGACAAGGGTCCCTGCCCCGATCAGGAACGTCAGCCAATGGATCTCATTGAGCCGGTGCAACAGTTCCAGGATCGATCCCACGATACCCGAAGCCGCCAGCTTCAAGGCTGTCATGCGACCAATCTGGCCAATGATGAGGCTGATGGAAATACCAGCAAGAAAGCCGACCAAAATTGGCCGGGACAGAAAGTTCGCGATGAAGCCCAGCCGCAATGCACCGGCGACAAAGCAGAGACAACCCACCGCCAGCGTCAACGCCAGCGCGACGGGTTCGCGTTCCGCCGCATGCACCAGGCCGAGCGTGGTCAGGATGCTGCCGAGCATGATGCAGGTGGCCGTATCCGGGCCGACCATCAGATGGCGCGATGGCCCGAAACAGGCATAGCCAACCAGCGAGAAGATCGTCGCGAAGAGGCCAGTCTCGATGGGCAGGCCGGCGATGACGGGATAGGCAATGGCCGTCGGCAAGGAAACAGCCGCGACGGAGAGGCCGGCCCCAACATCCGATTTGAGCCAGCCAAGCTCATAATCCCGAAGTTGATCCACCAGGGGGATCTTGTTCCAGAGATCGGTCACTTTCATGGTGCGCTGATCGCTTCCCCTGCTCTCCCCAGATCCAGGTCGAGCATAACCCTGAACACTAATTTGTCATATCGCTTGTATCGATCCAGCTGGGGCATGCGTGCTCCGTCCCGAATCGAGACATCGGCATCTTCACCGATCCGATCTCCTGCATTTCCCGCATCGCACCGCCGGGCATGCCGTGCTAAGAATCGCTGCACCGCAGTAACCGGAGGCAGATGTGGCGAGAATGAACCGGATAGCAGCCCTGATGACGCTGGGCGGATGCCTGATTGCCCTCGGTCAATCCGCGCAAGCTCAGGAGATGCAGCCCGGCCAGTGGCATATCGTCACGCAAGGCAGCACGACCGCGAACGGCCAGCAGACCATGCTGCCAAAAAATGAAATGGATAGCTGTGTGACGCCGCA
>DATMUQ010000410.1:0-19473 GCA_035563795.1 Terriglobales bacterium
CTGCGCGCCTGCCGCTTTCTCTCCCGCATTCCAACCAAGGCTTACCCCTTTTGTTCGCCTTTATCCGCCGAGCCGTCATCCTTAGCCGGTTTGCGGCCTAAAGGCGAATGCTTGACAACTAAAATATGATAGTCAACTATCATAATTATAAGAAGCCAATTGTCTACCGAAGCGGGGTCGGATCATGACGGATTATGCGCGCTATGAAGATCAGGGCGACCTGGGCAACCGGGAGCCGGAGGATATTCTGTCGCCGCGCCATTACCGGGCGGTGCGCCAGGATGGCCGCCTGATGCGGGCGATGCCGCTCTGGTGCTACACCTCGGAGCGGTTCTACCAGGCGGAACGGGAGAAGATCTTTCTCTCCGGCTGGAACATGCTGGAGCGGGTCGAGGTCGTCCTCCAGCCCGGCGATTATCATGCCATCACCTTTCTTGGCATTCCGCTGCTGATCGCCCGCGGCCAGGACGACAAGGTCCGGGTCTTCGCCAATACCTGCCGCCATCGCGGGGCGCTATTGGCGGAAGGGTCAGGCAATTGCCGCGCCTTCCGCTGCCCCTATCATTTCTGGACCTATCGGCCGGATGGCAGTTTCATCGGCGCACCGAATTACAAGGATCCTGCCGGCAAGCCGCTGATCGATGACGGCAACAAAAGCGAATTCAATCTCGCCGAGATCGAAAGCGGCATCTGGGGCGGTTTCATCTTCATCCGGCTGAAGAAGGGGGCAGAGACCCTCGAACGGCATCTCGGCAGCTTCGTCGGTACCCTGGCCTCGCACCGGCTCGAGGATATGGTCTGCGCGCGCAAGACGGTCTGGGAGATGGATGCCAACTGGAAATGCTTCATCGAGAATTATATCGACGCCTATCACATCCCTTATGTGCATATGAACTCACTCGCCCAATGGCAGACCACCGATTATGAGGTGGTGCCGCAGCGCGGTGCCGAGACGGTTGTGTTCGCACGGCACGAGGGCAGCCAGTTGTTGCTGCCCGGCGACGACTACGTCGGCTTCCCACCCATGCCGCAGCTCGACAAGGACAAAGCCGGCGGCACCTATTTCACCACCTTGCGGCCCGGTTTCCTGATGACACTCGGCAATGACGGTGCCCTGGTGTTCCAGAGCGAGCCGATCTCGGCCAGGAAATCCCGCCTGACGGTGAGCTCGCTGTTCCCGAGGGCCTATCTCGCCCGCCCGGACTTCGATGCGCTGGCGCAGAACTACTATCGCCGCAACGACCTCGTGGTAGGGGAGGACAAGGAGATCGCGTTGCGGCAATATGCCGGCCTGCAATCGCCTTATGCGCGGATCGCCCGGCTGTGCAATGAGGAGACCAATCTCAGCATCTTCGCCAATTGGATCGTCGACCAGGTGGTCGGGCCGGAGAGAAGCGAGACGATCGCTGCCGAATGAGCCTCGGCGCCGGCACTTGACATTCCGCGGCTTCAACCAGAAATATTGGACGTTCGTCCAAAATTAGAGGTGCGGGATGGGGGAGATTGTCGAAACGGAGCGGATCGGGCATGTGCTCCGGATTACCCTCAACCGCCCCAAGGTGAATGCGATCAGCCGCGCCCTCAGTCGCGCCTTGCATGCGGCGGCGGTCGAGCTGTACGAGGATCCGGCGCTGCGCGTCGGCATCATCACGGCCAAGGGCGACCGGGTCTTCTGCGCCGGTTGGGACTTCAACGAGGCAACCCAAGAGCCTGACGATCCCGGCATCGAAAGCGGCGAGGTATCGAGCCATGGCGCCGGTGGCTTCGGCGGCATCACCCAGTATTGGGATCTGAAGAAGCCGTTGATCGCCGCGGTGAATGGCGCGGCCATTGGCGGCGGCTTCGAGATCACCTTGGCGGCCGATGTCATCCTGATGGCGGAGACTGCCTATTTCGAATTGCCGGAGATGCAGCGCGGCTTTTTGCCCGATGCTGGCGGCGTTCAGCGCCTGCCGCGCCGCATTCCCTATAACGTGGCGATGGAAATGATCCTGACCGGCCGGCGCATGACGGCCGAGGAGGCCTTGCGCTGGGGCCTGGCCCATAAGGTCGTTCCGGCGACACAGTTGCAGGACGAAGCCCTCGCTTTGGCGAACGAGATCGCCAAGGGTGCCCCGCTCGCCCTCCAGGCGCTGAAGGAAGTGATACAGGCGATCGATGGCACGTCGCTGCCGGAGGCAATGGCGATCACCCGTTTCGGCGCCACTAAGCTGCCGATCCTCGACCGCATGTGGAAGAGCGCGGATGCCACGGAAGGGCCGCGGGCCTTCCTGGAGAAGCGTGCGCCGCGTTGGCGTGGCGAATAGCGGCGCGGTGAATAATCCCTGACCGTCCGACCGTATTCCTGAATCCCGATCCGTCATCGCCCGCCGCCTTTTTGGTTTAAAATTTTGTTGAACGTCCAACAAATATATGGAAGGGTTCGGGCAGGCGGCATCAGTCGATCCGGAATCGTTCCGACAAGAAGTCGACGGGCGGCCCAGTGCGGAGGAGATATTCATGAGCAAGTTTCGGGCGGCCGCTCTCGCGGTTTCGTCAATGGTGGCTCTTGCTGTCAGCGTGCCGGCTTTGGCCGATGACAGCATCGCCGTCGCCTCTTATGGCGGCGTCTATCAGGATGCCTTGCGCAAGGCCTTCTATGATCCGACGGCCAAGGATCTCAACATCAAGATCAATGAATTCACGCTGAGCGGCATCACCGATATCCGGACCCAGGTGAAAGCCGGGGCGATCCAGTGGGATGTCGTCGAGCTCTATGGCGGCCAGTGCCAGCAGGCAGCCGATGAAGGGCTGCTCGAGCCGCTGGACTATAATGTCATCCATGCCGATGGCGTGCCGAAGGATCTGGTGCAGTCGCATTGGATCGGCTTCACCGCTTATTCGACCGTGCTTGCCTATAACAAGGACAAGTACAAGGACAACCCGCCAAAGACCTGGGCGGATTTCTGGGACACCAAGAAGTTTCCCGGCACCCGTGCGGTTTCCGGTTACGGCCCCGACGTCAATATCGAGATGGCGCTGATGGCCGACGGTATCGACAAGGACAAGCTCTACCCGGCCGATCTCGATCGCGCCTTCAAGAAGCTGCAGGAGCTGAAGCCCGATATCGCCGTGTTCTGGCAGTCCGGCGCCCAGCAGGCGCAGCTGGCCCAGAACCAGGAAGTCGATATGGAGGCGGTCTGGGTCTCGCGCATCGATGCGGCGATCAAGGAGGGTGCGCCCTTCGCCTATACCTATAATCAGGCCGTGATGGACGTCGAATGCCTGGTGATTCCGAAGGGCAGCAAGCACAAGGATCTCGCCATGAAGGTCATCAATGACTTCGTGAGCCCGGATCTGCAGGCTAATCTGCCGCAATACATCCCCTATGGCCCGGCCAACCAGAAGGCCTATGACACCGGCAAGATCACGCCGGAGATGACCAAGAACTCGGTCACCGCGCCGGACAACTTCAAGCTCCAGGTGGTGATGAACAAGCCCTGGTGGGCGAAGAACGGCCAGGCGGCCCAGGAACGCTGGGACGCCTTCATCCAGAAGTGACAACTCCGCGGGGCAGCCACCCCCAGGCTGCCCCGCTTTCGCGCCGCGGTCCCATGAATATCCTTGCGTCGGAAATCAGCATGTCACGTCAGAGCGAGGCCCGATCTTCAGGCCGGGCGCTACCCGTCACCATTCGCAATATCGTCAAGCTGTATGGTCCCGTCCGGGCCCTCGATGATGTCTCGCTCTCGGTCACTGAGGGGGAGTTCGTTACCTTGCTTGGACCCTCCGGCTCGGGCAAGACCACCTTGCTGATGACCATCGCCGGCTTTGCGCGACCGAGCGGCGGCTCGATTGCCATCGGTGAGACCGAAGTCGTGCGCCTGCCGCCGCATAAACGCGATATCGGCATGGTGTTCCAGAATTACGCGCTCTTTCCCCATATGAGCGTCGCCGAGAATATCGGCTATCCTTTGCGCCTGCGGAAAATGCCCAAGGCGGAGATCGCCGGCCGGGTCGAGCATGCCCTGGAACTGGTACAGCTGCAGGGCTATGGCGAGCGCCGCGTCGATCAGCTATCCGGCGGCCAGCGCCAGCGCATCGCCTTGGCCCGCGCCATCGTCTTCGAACCGCGCATCCTGCTGATGGACGAGCCCTTATCGGCGCTCGACAAGCAGCTGCGTGAACGGATGCAGATCGAGATCCGCCGGTTGCATGACCGGCTGGGCATGACGACCATCGCAGTCACCCATGACCAGCGCGAGGCCCTGACCATGTCGGACCGGGTCGCCGTGTTGCATCGCGGGCAACTGGTGCAGTTCGATGAGCCGCGCCGGCTTTACGAGCGCCCGGTCAACCGTTTCGTCGCCGATTTCATCGGCGAATCCAGCTTCATCCCCGTCACCATCGATCGCGGCGTGGTGCGCTATGGCGAGATGTTGGTCAATCTGGCCGGCCCGGCCCCGCTGGCCGATGCGGCGCAACTGCTGATGCGCCCGGAAAAGCTGATCATTTCCGGACGGCCGCTGGAAGGGAACATCAATCGCTTCGATGGCGTGGTGCAGGATGCCATGTTCCAGGGCGAAAGCGTCCTGTTGACCGTGACCCTCGCCGGTGGGCATGAAGTCCATGCGCGTATTCCCAATCGCCAGCTCGATTGCCGCTTCCTGCCCTCCGTCGGCAGCGCCATCCAGCTGGGACTCTGTGCCGAGGATACGCTGCTCGTGCCGGAGGATGCGGCATGACCGCCGCGAATATCTGGGCAAAGGACATGGCGTTGCTCAACGGCGCCGCGCTCGAGCATGACCAGAAGCGGGAAGGGCGGCAGCTCTTCATGCTGTGCTCACCCGGCATTCTGCTCGCTTTCTTCCTGCTCTGTCTGCCGATCGGCTGGCTGTTCTGGTTCTCTTTCGTCGATGCCGCCGGCAGCCCGACACTGGAGCATTACAGCCGGATCTGGAATGAGGGCGCCTATGTCCAGATCTTCCTGGTGACCTTCGAGACCAGCCTGCTGGTGACGGCGATCTGCATCCTGCTCGGCTATCCCTTGGCCTATTGCCTGTCGCAGATGTCGCAGAAATGGTCCGGCATCGTCATGCTGGGGGTGCTGGTGCCGTTCTGGACCTCGCTCCTCGTGCGCACCTATGCCTGGCTGGTGCTGCTCCAGCGCAAGGGTGTCATCAACAATCTCCTGGTCGATAGCGGCCTCATCAGCCAGCCTTTGCCGCTGGTCAATAACCTCACCGGCACCATCATCGGCATGGTGCATATCATGGTCCCGTTCCTGGTCCTGCCGCTCTATGCCTCGATGAAGTCGATCGATGGGACGTATCTGCGCGCGGCGGCCAATCTCGGCGCCTCGCCGACCAAGGCCTTCTGGCAGGTCTATCTGCCGCTGTCCCTGCCGGGCCTGGTGGCCGGCATGGTGCTGACCTTCATCCTTTGCCTCGGCTTCTATATCACCCCGGCGGTGTTGGGTGGTGGCCGGGTCCAGTTCATCGCCCAGCGCATCCAGACCTCTGTCAATCTCTACCCGACCTGGGGCCCGGCCAGCGCGCTTGGCGTCGTGCTGCTGGTCCTCACCCTCGCTATTCTCCTCATCAGCCAGCTGGCACTCAATCGCTGGCGCCGACGGCTGGGCTAGGGAGGGCGCGATGGAAAGCCATGTCACCCATTGGCAGCGCTGGTGGCTCTATGGTCTCACGGGGCTCACCATCTTCTTCCTGGTGCTGCCGAGCCTCATCGTCATCCCGATGTCTTTCTCCGGCACCACATCGATGATGTTCCCGCCACCAGCCTGGTCGACCCGCTGGTACGAGGCCTTCTTCTCGTCGTCGCAATGGCTGACGGCGACCTGGGTCTCGGTCCAGGTGAGCCTCTGCACGGTGATCGTCGCCACGCCGATCGGTGTCGCCGCGGCCTATGGTCTCCATCATGGTCGCTTCGTCTTCGGCCAGGCGATCTATGGCATGCTGATCGCCTCGCTGATGGTGCCGGTGATCCTGATTGCTGTCGGTGCTTTCTTCCTCTTTGCGCAGCTCCATATGGTCAATACCAAGCCGGCGCTGGTGCTCTGCGACAGTCTGCTCGCCGTTCCCTTCGTGCTGGTGACCGTCTCGGCCGGCTTCAAGGGTTTCGACTTCAACCAGGAACAGGTGGCGCGTTCGCTGGGTGCCTCGAGGCTTAAGGCCTTCTTTACCGTCACCCTGCCGCAGGTGCGGGCTTCGGTCGTCGCCGGCGCCTTCTTCGCCTTCATCATTGCCTTCGATGAGGTGGTGATCGCCAGCATGCTGTCGGGCGGCGACAATGCGACCCTGACCAACCTCATGTTCGCCAGCCTACGCAATGAGATCGACCCGACCATCGCGGCGATTTCCACCTTGATGATTCTCCTGACGACGCTGCCGCCCTTGATCGGCCACATCATCATGCTGCGCCGCCGGCGTAACGCGCTTTAATCGAAAGGACCCGCCATGAGTGATGCCACCCAAAATGGGACTGCCCGGAAAGACGTGGTGCAGGTAGAGGATCGCGGTGCCGTCCGCATCATCGCCATCAACCGCCCGGAATCCCGCAATGCCATCAACATGGATGTCCTGCTTGGCCTGCGGAAGGCGGTACGCGAGGCGGCCAAGGCCGAGCATCTGCGCGCCATTGTCTTCACCGGCCGCGGTGGTGCCTTCTCCGGTGGCGCCGATGTCAAGGAATGGATGGAGATCGCCCAGGGCCGCAATCCGCATCCCGACCATGATTGGGTGAGCGAGGCGATCCAGCTGGTGCAGGAGGTCTTCCGTCTGCCGAAGCCGACCATCGCCATGATGGATGGTGCGGCTGTAGGCGCCGGCCTCGACATGGCGCTCGCTTGCGACTTCCGCATCGCCTCGCCCAAGGCCAAGTTCATCTGCGCCTATACCCGCGTCGGTTATCCGCCCGATTGCGGTGGTTCCTGGTTGCTGCCGCGCCTGATCGGCCTCGAGGCATCGAAGGTCTTTGTCTATACCGGTGATGCCTGGGACGCCGCCAAAGCCAAGGCCGCCGGCATGGTGACCGAGGTTACCGCCGATGGCGAGCTGGAGAGCGCCACCATGGCCTGGGCGGAACGCATGTCGCGGACGCCGACCGTTGCCACCGGTCTTGCCAAGCATCTCATCGACAATGCCCATCGCCGCACCTTCGCCGAGCAGCTCTCGGAAGAAGAGAAGGCGGGCAAAGTCTGCGCCAAGACGGCCGACCATGCCGAAGGCCTTGCCGCCGCCAATGAAAAGCGCGCGCCGAATTTCGTCGGCCGCTGATCTGATTATCCGTTCTGGGAGTTTGTACTGTGGATTTCACGCTGACATTTGAACAACAGGCGCTGATCGACTCGCTGGCCGCTTTCGTGGAGAAGGAGCTTTATCCCCACGAAGCGATCGTCGAGGAACAGCGCCAGGTGCCGCCGGATCTCGCCAAGGAGATCAGCAAGAAGGCGCGGGATGCCGGCTTCTTCGCCATGAACATGCCGATCGAACTGGGTGGTGCCGGGCTCGACTACCAGACCATGGCCCTGGTCGAGCGTGAACTCGGCCGGCCCTCGACGGCTTTGTCCCTGCTGGTGAAGCGGCCGACCAAGATCCTGCTCGCTTGCAAGGATGAGCAGATCGAGAAATATCTGATGCCGGTGATCCGCGGCGAGCGCATGGATTGCTTCGCCTTGACGGAACCCGGCGGCGGCTCGGATGCCAAGGCGATCGTCACCAGTGCGAAGCGCGATGGTGATGACTGGATCCTGAATGGCGTCAAGCAGTTCATCTCCCACGCCGATGTCGCGGACTTCATCGTGCTTTTCGCCGTGACCGGCATGGACGAGACGCCGAAGGGGCCGCGCAAGCGTTACACCGCCTTCCTGATCGACAAGGATACGCCTGGTGTCACGGTGAAGCCGATGCTGTCGATCTGCACCCGCGGCTACAACCCGAACATGATCTATCTGAACGATGTCCGGCTGCATTCCCGCCAGATCCTGGGCGAGGAAGGGAAGGGCTTCGATTTCGCCAATGACTGGCTCTATTCCGGCCGCGTCATGCTGGCGGCCCATTGCGTCGGCCGCGCCGAGCGGGCCTTCAAGATGGCCTGCGAATGGGCGGCGACCCGCAAGGCCTTTGGCAAGACCATCGGCGAATTCCAGGGCACCGGCTTCAAGATCGCCGACATGGCGAGCGACATCAAGATGAACTGGCTGCTGGTCATGGAAGCCGCCTGGAAGATGGACCAGGGCACCCTGACCCGGCATGAGGCCTCGATCGTTAACCTGCAGGGCTCGGAAATGGTCGGCCGGGTGACCGACAATGCCGTCCAGATCTTCGGCGGCATGGGGATGATGGAAGATTTCCCCATCCAGCGCTTCTGGCGGGATGCGCGAATCGAGCGAATCTGGGAAGGTACCTCGGAAATCCACCGCGATATCATCGCGCGGGACATCCTGAGGGAATACCGGAGCTAATTCATGGCTATAGCCGCCAAGCGCACCAAGACCATCATCGCCCGTCGCCAGGATCTGATCCAGGGAACGATCAAATCGATCGCCAATCTGGGCTTCAACAATGCGACGGTGCAGACGATCTGCGAGGCGGCCGGCCTGTCGCGCGGCTTGATCGGCCATTACTTCAAGGGCAAGGACGATCTGCTGCTGGAAGCCTTCCGGCACCAGACCGCCGAGGCCGACGAGGATACCAGGCGGGCGATCCGGGCGGTGGGTGAGGATCCCCTGCAGCGCATCCTGGCGGCGACCTCGGTCACCTTCCTGCGCTCGGCGACCAGCCGGGAGCATGCCATGGTCTGGCTGGCCTTCTGCGGTGTGGTGCCCTGGAACGACAGCATGCGCGAGCTGCATTCGAGGCTCTATCGCCGCTACCGTTCCTGGATCCAGCGCATGATGGAACAGGCTGCGGCAGAGCGCGGCATCGAGATCGATGCCAAGCGCTGTGCACTCACTTATGCGCAGATGGTTGACGGCTTCTGGCTCGGCTGGACCATGGACCGGGAGGCCTATTCGCTGGAAGAGGCCAACCAGATCGTCTGCGACTGGGTGCTGGGCCTGTTCGGCGAGCGTACCTCCGCCAAGCAGAAATCGGCGGCGATCAAGGCGGCGACGGAGTCGGTACAGGGCCGGATCGAGCAATCGAAGAACGCGGATGAGACACCCGCGATTGACTCTGAAGAGACAGCTGTAGGCGGCACAGCGGCTGTGAAGAAGGCGGCGCCCAGGAAAGCGCCACGAAAATCCATCGAGACATGAGGACCTGATGTTCAAGAGCGATCTCCTGGCTGGGCAACGTATTCTGATCACCGGCGGCGGCACCGGCATCGGCAAATCGATCGGCCACTATTTCCTCACACTCGGGGCGGAGATCGTGATTTGCGGCCGGCGGGAGAATGTCCTCGTCGACACCGCCAAGGAATTGATGGATGCGACGGGCGGGCGCGTCCTCTACAAGACCTGTGATGTGCGCGATGCCGCCCAGGTCGAGGCACTCTGTGACTGGATCTGGCAGGAAGCGCCGCTGACCGGGCTCATCAATAACGCCGCCGGCAATTTCATCGCCCAGAGCGAGGGGCTGAGCCCGCGCGCGGTCGATGCGGTGCTCGGCATCGTGCTGCATGGCTCGGCCTATATGACGCTGAATTGCGGCAAGCGCTGGCTCGCTGCCGGCGCCAAGGGCAACGTGCTCTCCATCATCACGACCTATGCCTGGACTGGTTCGGCCTATGTCATGCCTTCGGCCATGGCCAAGGCCGGGGTGCTGGCGATGATCCGCTCGCTGGCAGTTGAATGGGGTGGCCGCGGCATCCGCCTGAACGCGATAGCGCCAGGCCCCTTCCCGACGGCGGGCGCCTGGGAGCGCCTGGTGCCGAAGCCGGAACTGGCGGCTGCCTTCGAGGCGAAGAATCCGCTGAAGCGGCCGGGCCGGCATGAGGAATTGGCGAAGCTGGCTGCTTTCCTGATGGCGGACGATGTCGGCTATATCAATGGCGAGGTCGTCACCATCGATGGCGGCGAATGGCTGCAGGGCGCTGGCCAGTTCAACTTCATCGGTCAGCATATGACCGATGCCGATTGGCAGGCCTTGCGCGCCAAAAAGTAACGGCCGTAACAGGCGGCTCTTCTGTCAGGCGCGGGACGCGCGACTTTCACAAAGACCTGAAAACGGGTCACTCACCATCTCATGCGGGGAAATCATCTTGGTCAGCTCGGAGCAGATCACGGCGGCACGGCGGCGGAACATCAAGCGTCTGCTGGCGCCCAAGCATATTGTCTTTCTCGGTGGCGACCGCGCCGGCCATGCGATCCAGGCAACGCGCGATGCTGGCTTCAGCGGGCAGATGTTCGCGGTGCATCCCAAGAAGCCGGAAATCCAGGGTGTTCCCTGCGTGCCCAGCATCCGTGACCTGCCGGTGGCACCCGATGCCGCCTTCATCAGCGTGCCGGCGGATACCACCATCGAGGTGGTCGCTGACCTCGCAAAGCTCGGCGCCGGTGGTGCTGTCTGCTACGCCTCCGGTTTCTCGGAGCTCGGTGAAGCCGGCATGGCGCGCCATCACGCCTTGCTGGCGGCGGCCAGTGAGATGGCCATTGTCGGGCCGAACTGCTTCGGCGTGATCAATTACATCAATCACGGCAGCCTCTGGCCGACCGTCTATCCCCATGGCACGGCGCAACGTGGTGCTGCCATCATCGGCCAGAGCGGCAACCTCTGCATCAACCTCTCGATGAACCAGCGTGAAGTGCCGTTCAGTTATATCATCAGCGCCGGCAACCAGGCGGTGCTCGGCTTCGAGGATTATATCGACGTCCTGGTCGATGATCCCCAGGTGACGGCGATCGGCCTCTTCCTCGAAGGCATCCGCGATATCCCGGCTTTCGCCGAATCCTGCCGCAAGGCGCTGACGCGTGGCATTCCGCTGGTTGCCTTGCGGGTCGGTGTGTCGGAAATGGGCGCGCGCGTGGCGGCCAGCCATACCAGTTCGCTGGCCGGTCAGAACGATCTCTATGACACGCTCTTCGAGCATCTCGGCATCCTCACCACCCGCACGGTGCCGCAATTCCTCGAAACGCTGAAAGGCCTTTCAGTGGGCCGCCTGCCGCAGGGCCGTCGCCTCACCGTCTTCTCCAGCTCGGGCGGCGATAACGGCATGGCGGCCGATTTCGCCAGCGCCGCTGGCTTCGACATGCCGCCGCCCAGCGAGAAGCAAGCGAAAGCCGTCAAGGCGCTGCTGCCGGATTACGGCTCAGCCGGCAATCCGCTCGATTTCACCGCCGGCTATTGGGGCCAGGAAGACTTGCTGACCCCCATGTTCACCGAAATGATGGCGAGCGGTTATGACCAGGGTGCCATCGTCATCGACCACAGCCGCCGCAAGCCGGGCAACCGCGAGATCGACGCGGCCCATGTCGCCATGGTGCGCTCGATCGCCAGCGCCAGCCGGGCGACCGGCACGCCGGGCGCTGTCATCTGTGTCAATCCGGAATCGATGCCCGACGAGATGCGCCAGATGGTCCTTGCCGAAGGGCTTGTGCCACTGCAGGGTTTGCACGATGCCTTCGAGGTGCTGGGGCGCATGGCCGATTATGCGGTGACCAAATCCTGCACCGCCATCAAGGGTCTGCCCTCGGTACCGTTGCGGGCTGCCAGGCTTGGTGCCGATCGCCGGACCCTGGATGAAGTCACCAGCAAGGCGCGCCTGGCGGCCTGTGGCCTGCCGATCCCGGCCGGTCGCGTCACCGATCTTGCCGGCCTCGCCGATGCCGCCGCTGCCTTCTCCGGGCCGGTCGTGTTGAAAGCTGTCAGCGACCAGCTGCCGCATAAGACGGAAGCGGGCGGGGTGAAGCTCGGCCTGCGTGGTGTCGATGCGGTGCTGGCAGCTGCCCGCGAGATGGTCGGAAGTGTTAGCGCCTACAAGCCGGGTCTGAAGCTCGATCGCTTCCTGATCGAGCCGATGGTCGAGGGCAGCATCGCCGAGGTGCTGGTCGGCGTTACCATCGATCCGCATTTCGGCCCGGTCCTGGTGATCGGGGCCGGCGGCATCTTCGTCGAATTGCTGCGCGATGCCAGCCGATTGCTCTTGCCGACAACCAAGGGCGATATCGAGCGGGCGATCCGCCGGCTGAAGACCTTCCCATTGCTTGACGGTTTCCGCGGGCGTCCGAAGGGCGACCTGCCGGCCTTGGTGGCGGCGGTGGAAGCTGTCGCGCGCTATGCGACGGAAAATATCGCCAGCCTGGCGGAAATCGACGTCAATCCGATCATGGTCTTGCCGGAGGGGCAGGGCGTCGTCGCGGCTGATGCCTTGATCATCGAGGGCGTCTCAGCGTAAAGCCTTGCTGCGGCTTTTCCGCAGCATCAAGAATAAGGGGATCCTATGAATACCGTCGGCATGTATCTGGCTGAGCTCCTCGACGCCTATGGGATCGAGGTCGTGTTCGGCATCCCCGGTGTCCATACCGTGGAGCTTTATCGGGGCATGCCGAAGACGAAATTGCGCCATGTGACGCCGCGCCATGAGCAGGGTGCCGGCTTCATGGCTGACGGTTATGCCCGGGTGACCGGCAAGCCCGCCGCCTGCTTCATCATCACCGGGCCTGGCATGACCAATATCGCTACGGCGATGGCCCAAGCCTATGGCGATTCGATCCCGATGCTGGTGATCTCGGCAGTCAATGCCTTCGGCCAGATCGGTTCGGGTGATGGCTGGCTGCATGAGCTGCAGGACCAGCGCCAGTTGATCAAGCAGGTCTCGGCCTTCAGCCATACGGTGACGACGCCGGAGGAACTGCCGATGGTGGTTGCCCGTGCCTTCGCGGTCTTCGGCAGCGGCCGGCCGCGTCCCGTTCATATCGAATTGCCGCTCAACATCATCACCGCCTCGGCCGACAAGCTGCCGCCGATCAAGCCGGCAGTGACGCCGGTGCGGCCCGGTGTGTCCCCGAAGGCGATCCAGGAAGCGGCGCGTTGGCTCGACGGCGCAAAATCGCCGGTGATTCTCGCCGGCGGCGGTGCTGCCGATAGCGGTCCGCTGGTGCGTGAGCTGGCCGAGAAGCTGGATGCGCCGGTGGTGATGACGGTGAATGGCCGCGGCCTGATGCCGGTCGGTCATCCATTGGCCGTCTCGGGCAGTCCGTCGATGCCGCCCGTCATCAGCCTCATTGAAGCGGCGGACATGGTGCTGGCGATCGGCACCGAATTCGGCCCGACCGATTACGATTTCAATGGCGAGGGCGGGGCGAAATTCTGCGGCAAGAGTATCCGCATCGATATCGACCCGGTGCAGATGGGCCGCACCCAGCTCGTTGACCTGCCGATCGTCGCCGATGCCACGGAGGCACTCGCCGCTCTCGTCCCTCTGGTCCAGAAGCATCAAGGCAATGGCGCCACGCGGGCTGCGGCGACGCGCGAAACACTGCAGCGCGATCTGAGCCCACTCTATAAGAGCTGCCTCAAGGTCCTCCATACGGTACGTGATACCTTGCCCGGCGCCGTCCTGGTCGGCGATTCAGCCCAGCCGGTCTATGCCGCCTGTGTCGGCTATGAGGCGGCGACACCCCGCTCCTGGTTCTGCTCGGCGACCGGTTACGGCACGCTCGGTTACGCACTGCCCGCGGCGATCGGCGCGCAGCTCGCTGCACCCGACCGGCCGGTGGTCTGTGTGGTTGGCGATGGCGGCCTGCAATTCACCATCCAGGAATTGGCCTCGGCGCGTGAGGCGGAGACGCCGGTGATCATCCTGCTGTGGAACAATAACGGCTATTCCGAGATCAAGTCCTACATGGTCAACCGGCAGATCCCGGCGATCGGCGTCGACATCTACACGCCGGACTTCCAGGTGCTGGCGAAGGGCTTCGGTTGCGAAGCAGTCAAGGTCACCAAGCTGTCCGATCTGCCGTCGGCGCTGCAGGCGGCGACCAAGCGGAAGACGGCAACCATCATCGAGCTGATGGAAGAGGACTTCGCCAGATTGGCGTGACAACTGCGGCCTAGATCTCCCATCCACAAGAACTCTATTCGGCGGATGGGGGATCTCCCCGGCCGTAAGGTGCGCCGCCGCATGTCATGCCGGGCCTGGTCGCCCTTAACGTGACGACACCCAGGCCTGGTTCGATTTACGGCCGAAGAAGGCGACGGCGGAAACGGCGAGCAGCAATAACAAGCCTGCCGCCAAAGCGATCGGCACTTCGCCCTTCAACACCAGCACACCGCCCAGCGCCGCGCCGCCCAGCATGGCGATGACGGAAGAGAGGCGGCGCAGGCGATTGGCCGGTGCCGGCCCGGCATCGGCGGCGAGGCCGGTCAAGGTCAGGGTCAGCACAGTTGTGGTGAGATCCGGCACGGCGAGCCGCCGCACCACCGCATTCTGCAGCCCCATCATGATGCCAAGCAGGATGATTAGCCCATAATGCATGGTCGGGGGATAGACCAGTTGATCGCTGGCGGAGAGCGCCAAAGCCAAGGCGACCAGCAGGGTCTCCAGGGCTGCTGCCGTCCAGAACAGAAGGCCGCGATGGGCATGATGACGGCGGCCGAGCAAGCCGCCAAGCCCGGCACCGGCCAGAAAGGCAGCGATGGCGGTGAGCGACGAGGCGACCGAGAAATCGCTGACCCCAGCCAGGGCGAAGCCGAGGAAGACGATATTGCCCGTCATATTGGCAACGAAGACATGGCCGAGGCGCAGATAGCTGATCGCATCCACCATGCCGGTCAGCACCGTCAGGCCCAGCAGGAGGATTGGCAGCGGACCATGCCGCTCGTCGATATTGGCAAGACGTCCCAGAAAGTTGCCGCTGCCCGTCATGCTGTCTCCATTGCTGCCAAGAGAACGGCCGGTCTCCGTCCCGCCGCGCCATCTGACGCCGCGGCGATTGCCTCACCGATCGCGCCGCGCCGATCCGGCTTGATGCCGGACATCCTGCCAGGCCACCAGCAAAAATCCACCGGCCAGGCCGAGATGTTCGAAGAAGGCATTGGCCATGGCAAGCCGTTCCGGCGGCATCGCCGACCAGAAGGGGTTGGCGAGAAAACTCGCCATCAGTGTGAAACCCGCCAGAGCCAGGGCCGCGAGCCAGCGCAGATAACCGCTGAGAATCAAGAGGGAAGCACCGATCTCCAGCGCGATCGTCGCGACGGCGATCGGCGCCGCCGGCTCCAGGTTGAAATGCTGCATTTCCGCCACCGCGGTATCGAAGTCCAGCGCCTTGCTCAGGCCGCCTTGCAGATAAGCGGCACAGAGCGCCAGCAAGGCGAGCCGATGGAGCAAGCCAGAGCCGAGCACGGGAGCAAAGACCTGACGCCAGGCTGCGGGCGCGGTTCTGTCGGGCAGCATTTTCAGATAGTCCTTTCCGGTCTACCCGACCTGATACGCGATCGCGCCGCCAGCTCTCAGACGGCCCAGCAGGCGCAACCGAGAGCGCCCCAGAAATCCTTGAGATCGCGCACCGGCAAGTTGCTGGACCAGGCGGTGGCATGGTCATGGCCGTGCAGGTTGCAGCTGCTGGTGCAGGAACAGCTTTGGGCTGCCTGGCGCTGCAGCGCCTGGTTCTCAGGCGTGGCCCAGGCGCCATAGCCGCCGAAGCGCCGCACCGGCGACCAGTCCGGCATGGCCGGCGGCGGGGGCGTGTCGTCAAGCGCAGCGAAATCGCCCCGGCCATAAACGACCTTGCCGCCGACCAGGGTCAAGTCGCTGGTGATATCGGCGATCTCATGTTCCGGGCAGCCGAAGAAATCGCGGTCGGGCACGATCAGATCCGCCAGTTGGCCGACGGCGATGCGGCCCTTCTTGCCTTCCTCGTTGGAGAACCAGGTGACGTTCTCAGTCCACATCCGCAAGGCGGTCTCGCGGTCGAGGCAGTTATGGCGCGGATAAAGGCTGCGGCCGCTGATCGTCTTGCCGGTGACCAGCCAGGCGAGCGAGACCCAGGGATTGTAGGAAGCGACGCGGGTGGCGTCGGTCCCGGCTGAGGTCTTCACGCCGCTGGCAAGGATGGCGGCAACCGGCGGCGTTGCCTCGGCGGCGCGGGCGCCATAGCGCTCGACGAAATAATCACCCTGATAGGCCATGCGGTGTTGCACAGCAATGCCGCCACCCAGCGCCGCGATGCGCTCGATCGACCGCTGTGAGATGGTCTCGGCATGATCGAAGAACCAGTTGAGGCCCGTGAGCGGGATATCGCGGTTCACCTTCTCAAAGACATCAAGCGAGCGCGAAATGGTCTCGTCATAGGTGGCGTGCATGCGCCAAGGCCAGCGGTTCTCGGCCAGCACCCGCACCACTTCCTCCAGCTCGCCTTCCATCTCCACCGGCATATCCGGCCGCGGTTGGCGGAAATCCTCGAAATCGGCGGCGGAGAAGACCAGCATCTCGCCGGCACCATTATGGCGGAAGTAGTCACCGCCCTGCTTGTACGTGGAGGTCTTGGTCCAGTTGAGGAAATCGGCCTTCTCGGCCTTCGGCTTCTGGGTGAAGAGGTTATAGGCAATGCGCACGGTCAACTGGTTCTCGGCTGCCAGCTTCTCGATGACGGCATAGTCCTCCGGATAGTTCTGGAAGCCGCCGCCGGCATCGATGGCGCCGGTGACGCCGAGCCGGTTCAATTCGCGCATGAAATGGCGGGTCGAGTTGAGCTGATAGTCGGGTGGCAGCTTCGGTCCCTTCGCCAGGGTGGCATAGAGAATGCCGGCATTGGGTTTGGCAAGCAGCAGGCCGGTGGGATTCCCGGCGGCATCGCGGGTGATCTCGCCGCCCGGCGGATTGGGCGTGTCCTTGGTATATCCGACCACGCGCAAAGCGGCGGCATTGAGGAGCGCTCGGTCATAGAGATGCAGGAGGAAGACCGGCGTCTCCGGCGCGACGGCATTGATCTCGTCGATAGTCGGCAGGCGCTTCTCGGTGAATTGATGCTCGGTGAAGCCGCCCACCACCCGCACCCATTGGGGCGGCGGTGTGATCGCCACCTGCTGCTTCAGCATCTCCATGGCATCGGCCAGCGAGCGCACACCATCCCAGCGCAGTTCCAGATTGAAATTGAGGCCGCCGCGGATGATGTGCAGGTGATTGTCGATCAGGCCCGGCAGAACGCGCCGTCCCTTGAGATCGACGACCTTGGTCTTCGGCCCTTTCAGGGCCATGATCGCGCCCACTTCGCCGACCGCGGTGAACCGGCCGTCGGCAACCGCGACCGCGCTGGCCACGGGGTTACTGCGGTCGAGCGTGGTGAACTTGCCGTTGGTCAGAATCAAATCCGGTTGCATTGGAGCACTCCCTAGGTTTGAGCGCGGTCGTCAGGTTGACCGGGCTCTGCCGATTTACCCACCGGCAGGCTGCCCAGAACATGCGGCGCGCATTCGCTCTTCAGCCAGCTGGCGCTGATCGGTTCCGACGACAGCAGCCGCTTCGCCAGGGGCACGACCTGTTCACCGACCAGGATGCCGAGCAAGCCAACGAGCGCGATCACCGGCGGCGCCGGTGATCGCACGTTGAGAAGACTGTAGACGATGCCGACCAGCACGCCGGCAGCGAGCGAAATCAGGTAGGTTTTCATCACGGCAACCTCCCACATGATGCAGCAGACAGAATCAGGCCTTCACCGGCGCGAGCGCTTCGTGCTGTGTCTTGGTCCGCTGCGGTGCCTTGTGAACCATGCTGTAGGCGTAGTCGACGCCCATGCCATAGGCACCGGAATGCTCCTTCACAATCGCCATGACCGCATCGTAGGTATCCCGGCGCGCCCAATCGCGCTGCCATTCCAGCAGCACCTGCTGCCAAGTCACGGGAACAACGCCGGCCTGGACCATCCGCTGCATCGCCATGTCATGCGCTTCCTTTGAGGTGCCGCCGGAGGCGTCCGACACCATGTAGATCTCGTAGCCGCCCTCGAGCATGGCGCAGAGCGCGAAGGTCGTGTTGCAAACCTCGGTCCAGAGGCCGGAGACCACAACTTTCTTGCGCCCATTGGCCTTGAGAGCATCTCGCACCTTCTGATCGTCCCAGGAATTCATCGAGCTGCGCTCGAGCAGCTTGGCATCCGGGAAGACGTCCAGGAGTTCCGGATAGGTGTAGCCGGAGAAGCTCTGGCTCTCGACCGTCGTGATGGTGGTCGGGACCTTGAATACCTTTGCCGCCTTGGCGAGGCCGACAACATTGTTCTTCAGGGTTTGCCTGTCGATTGACTGAACGCCAAAGGCCATCTGCGGCTGCTGGTCGATGAAGATCATTTGCGAATTCTGCGGCGTCAGGACTTCAAGCTTTTCATTGGCCATGATGGTTCTCCGATTTGGCAACTGTTGTATTTACGCGGGCGGCTTCAAATGGAAGCTGACGCGATCTTTCGCCTCAGCACGCAAAGGACATTTGTGAGCAAAAGCCGATAGAAACGAGCGTGTGGTCCTTCGGCTTGGGGCGCTTGGCGCCGGGGGTCTGCCCAGGGATCGGTGTTGTGGTGATAGACAGGTCAAATCTCCTCCAGCCGGACAATTGAGGCGGTTCGACATGACTTTGCCGTGGAGACGACGCAGGTCATTATTCCTTTCCTCTGCAGGCATGAAGTCGCGTCCAGAAGCCGGTGCCGCCACGGCAGAGGTCGTGCCTGCAACGCTCCCTTGGAGATCAACAGAAGCTCGTTAACGACGCAAGAGAGGTCGCTAAGAAGATGTTGGTTTTGTCAAAGTGAGATCATCTTTGTACAATGCTCCGCGCATTTTATCGCTACAACAGTAAATGGAGGTTTGGCTAGGCAGGAGACATCCTCCTTAGGTAAGAGATATTGCCAGACTGACTGCAAAGGTGCGCGCAGCTGCTTTGGGGAATGTTCTGGCCACATGATAAACCACCTGCAACGCACGGGGTCTGATGAAGAAGAAAGTGGCGACACGCCTCCTGTTGAATTCACGTATACAGCTGCGCTCGGCGCTGCCCAGCTTCTATTGCTTTGACGATAAGAGCAATTTCGCCATCAAGGTGGCGTCCAGCGCCGCCTATGACGTCGCCGAGCATCAGCACAATGATATTCAGATAACGATACCTCTCGGCCGTACCACGGCTGAGGTGCGGTGGCAGCGGACGGATGGTGTTTTTCTGACAGCGCTGGCGCGGTCAGGCGATGCGATGATTGTGCCGCCGCATCAGCGACATGCTGTTTCGTGGCGGCGCGAGGCACATTTCGTCAATCTGCATTTCGGCCCGTTGGTTGATGACGACGCCTCAGCGCTCTTTGCCAGTGTCGCTATCGCTGGCGCGATGCATGTCGTGAAGGATCCCTTCATCGGCACTTTCGGCAAGAACATTGTTTCCCTGGTGGCGCGCGGCGCCGAAATCGATCCGACGATGATGATGGGCTTCCGCCTGATGCTGGTGGAGCACATCATCAATACCTATGGACCGGACCCGAAGGCCGCATCCAAGGACGGCAGCTGGACCAAGGCGGAAAAGCCCCGCCGCTCCCGGGCGCCGAAGGGGCTGGCGCGGGGCCCC
>DATMUQ010000411.1:0-4687 GCA_035563795.1 Terriglobales bacterium
GGGTGGGTTCGTCCGCATGCCGATCGTCAGGCGCTGCTACTGGGCGGCGCTGGCAACCTGGAAATGTTCGCGGAACTTGGTTGGCGTCACGGCGAGATGGCGCTGGAAGGTACGGCGCAATCTTTCCGCCGTGCCGAAGCCGAAGCGATGCGCCACCCGGTCGATGCTGTCGGCGCCGATCGCCAGGGCCTGGCGCGCCGCATCGAGCCGGGCGGCAGCCACGAAACCCGCCGGTGTCATGCCGGTCTCCTCGCGGAAGCGCCGGGCGAAATGGCGCGGGCTCATGGCACTGCGGGCCGCCAGCACCTCCACCGCGAGGTCTTCCTCGAGATGCGCCAGGATCCATTCCTGCAGGGCCTTGATCTTGCCCGGCGCCGTCTCCTGTGCCTGCAAAGCCGGGCTGAATTGCGCCTGGCCACCGCTGCGCCGGGCATAGAGCACGAATTCCCGTGCCAGCGCCTGGGCAACAGCGGCACCGTGATCCTCCTCGATCAGCGCCAGCGCCAGATCCATGCCGGCGCTGATGCCGGCCGAGCTGTAGAACTTGCCATCGCGCAGGAAGATCGGATCGCGCTCCACCGTCACCTGCGGATAACGGGCCGCCATGGCGCTGCAGCGATCCCAATGGGTGACGGCGTTCCGGCCGTCGAGCAGTCCCGCTTCCGCCAGCAGCAGGGCACCGCTGCAGACCGAGGCGATGCGCCGCGTCTGGCCGGCCTGGCGCTGCAGCCAGACCAGCAGGCGGCGATCCGTCAAAGCACGGTCGACCCCGGCACCGCCGGCGACCAGCAGGGTATCGAGGCCGGCGATCGGCCGGGCGATGCCGGCAGTTGCCCGCAGCTCGATGCCGCCGGTGCTGCGCAAGAGACCGGCGGCGGGCGCCACCAATCCGACGTCATAGGCCGGGGCGCCGACGAATTCGCTGGCGCTGGCGAAGAGCGAGATGGGGCCGGCGATATCCAGGAGATGCGCGCCCTCATAGACCAGCATGCGGATCTTGCGCGGGGACGGCGCGGCATCGGGCCGTCGGGCCGCGCTTGCCCTGGTGCGGTCCTGGTTCTTGGTGTCGTCCTGATACCGGCCTGTCTTTTGTGCCATCGCTTGTCGCGTCCATGCACGCTGTTTCAATCCGAGGACCATCTTGCGCCAGGTGTGGCTTGGCAGCAATGACATCCGACAGGCATTTTCTGCCATCCCTTCCCTCCGGCCGGGGAGCGCTGTTAGACTGCGCAGCCGCCGCGAGGACCCGTTGAACGGGACGTTGCATGGGAACCCGGAGCGGCTGGGATGATTTGGGGGCATCGGACTGGTTCGCTGCGATGAAGAACGCGGATCGCATCAATTTTTATCTGGCCGGTCTGCGGCAGCCAGGCGACAGCCGGGGCGCCGAGAACCGCGTGGGCGAGAACCGAGCCGGTGAGAAGCCGACTGGTGCGAAGCCGGCTGGCGTCGCTGTTGCGCCCAGGGAAACCCCATCCACACCTGCAGCGCCCGATCCGATTCCGGCAGCCGTGTCGCCAGCGGCCCGCGCCGAGGCCCTGGCCACGGCGATACAGCCCGCGAGCGATACCGAGAGCTTTGCCGCGGCATTGCGGGCGCAACTGGCCGCCGGTGAAGGGCCGGGTCTCTCCGCCACCCTCGACCAGGCGCAGTTGCGTCGGCTGCTGGAGCGCCTCGACCGCCACCGCGACCGCTACGGCCTTGGCGCCGAGCCCACACCGGAAATGGCGCGCAAGCGCCAGCGCAACCTGTTCCTCGGCCTGGCTCTGGCGGTCGTCATCATCGCCCTGCAGGCAAGTGTCGTCGTCTGGCTCTATCAGCGGGCGGAATTGCTGCTGGGACGGCCGCTGAGCCCGGAACTGCTGATGACTGCCAATAACGGCGATCTCGGTGCAGTCTTCCGTCCCTCGGCCAGCGCCGGCGATGTCGCCGTCTTGCTGCGCGAGCTCAACCTGCATGTGGTGGATGGGCCCGATGCTTCGGGCCGCTATATGCTGCGACCGGAAACCGGCACCGACAGCCAGCATGCCTTGAACGCGTTGCGCGACCGCCGCGATCTCGTCTATAGCGCCGAAGCGGCCTATTGAGACATCACCGCCCCGTCGCAGCCCTTCCCGTCAGGCCAAAATGTTTCGAGCGGAAGCAGGATGGCTTCCGCTCGAAATAGAGACATCTAGAACGATCGCGCTCTAGCTGGCGCGGATACGGGTGATGAAGGTATCCACCTCATGCTGCAGCTTGGCGGCATCGGTGGAGAGCTGGCTGGCAGCAGTCAGCACCTCGCCCGAGGCGTGACCAGCCCTCTGCGTCGCCGTCGAGACGCCACTGATATTGCTGTTGACCTCGTTGGTTCCCGCAGCGGCCTGCTGGGCGTTGTTGGAGATCTCGCGGGTCGCCGCCGATTGCTCCTCGACTGCGGCGGCGATGGCGCTGGCGATCTCGTTGACGCGGTCGATGGTGTTGCTGATGACGCCCACCGTCGAGACCGCATCGCGGGTGATAGTCTGCATGCTGTCGATCTGCGAGGCGATTTCCTCGGTCGCCCGCGCCGTCTGGGTCGCCAGCGTCTTGACCTCGCTCGCCACCACGGCAAAGCCCTTGCCGGCATCGCCGGCCCGCGCTGCCTCGATCGTGGCATTGAGCGCCAGCAGATTGGTCTGGCTGGCGATCTCGTTGATGATCTGCACGATGCCGCCGATCTTCTCCGCCGCCCCGTTGAGGCTGGAAATGGTCTCGCCCATGCGTCCGACCTCGCTCACTGCCTGGCGCGTGGATGAGGCGCTTTCCGACATCTGCCGGGTGATCTCCTCGATCGAGGCCGACAACTCCTCGGCCGCCGTCGCCACCGTCGTCACGCTGGCCGAGGCCTGGTTGGCCGCCGCCGCCACGGCACCGGCCTGATGATTGCTAGCCTCGGTGACGCCGGCCATGGTCTCGGCATTCGAGCGCAGATGTCCCGCCGCCGAAGAAACCGCATCGACGATGCCTTTGACGCTCTGCTCGAAGCCGTCCGCCAGCTTCTGCATCGTCTGCTTCTTCTCGACGGCCGCTGCCTTCTCCGCTTCGGCCCGCTGCTGGCGCAATTCATCGACTTCTATCAGCTTGCCGCGAAAGACATCGATCGCCCGCGCCATGACGCCAAGCTCATCGCGCCGCTCCGTCGCCGGCACGGTGACGGAGGTATCGCCGCCGGCCAAAGTGTCAACCGTGCCGGTCAGGCGGCGCAAAGGTGCTGCCACCAGCAGACGCGTCAGGATGAAGATGATCACCGAGAGGGCGATCACCAGCACCACCGAGGCGACCACCGTATAGAAGGTCAGATCGTGCGATGGCTGCATGATCTTGTCTTCGGGCAGATCGACCATCACCGACCAGGGGGTCCCCGTCTGGCCGACCTCGACCGGCTGGAAGACGCGCAGGAGATCGATCTTCCTGGTGTCGGAGAAATCCGGGAAATCGAAGACCTGGCCCTTGGTGATGCCGTCCTTGGCCTTGGCCAGGTCCGGCTCCTGGGCTTCGATCGGCTTCATCAACTGCTTGAGGTCGTCATAGGCCGCCCAGTTGCCCTGCGCCGAAATCAGCGACACGGCGCCGGTGTCATAGGGCTTGATCTCGGCGAGACGCTGCTGGATCGCCGCAAGATCGAGATCGAGACCGACCACACCCAGCACCTTGCCGTCGATGATGATCGGCGTGACCAGGCTGGTCATCACCACCGTCTTGTCGCCGACCTGATAGGGATAGGGTTCGATGATCTGCTGCTTGCCGGATTTCTGCGCCAGCAGGTAATAGTCGCCGGCACCGGGCTTGTCGTAATCGGTGAGCGGCGTCAGATCGAAGCCGCCATCCTTGGCGAAGACATAAGGCACGAAACGGCCGGTGGCGTCATAGGCCTTGGCATCGGGGAAGGTCGCCTTGCCGTCGGCATTGACGAAATCCTTGTCCTTGCCGTCGAAGGCATCGGGCTCCCAGGCGGTCCAGACGGCGACATATTGCTGGTTGGCCTTGACCGCACTTTCCAGCATGGCGAGATAGGTCTCGCGGTCCTTGATGCCCTTGCTATAGAGACCGATGAAGGCATCGCGCATGGTCTCGGTCACGCGCAGCGCCACATTGATGTCACGCTGCACGCCGGCCGCCACATGGGCGCCAAGCTCCTTGCCCGACTGCACCGAGAGATCCTCGGTCGTGTGCGCACTCTTGCTGGAAATGAGATAGGTCGTCGCCGCCAAGCCCACCACCAAGGCGGCGATGAGGGTCGCCACCATCTTGGTACTGAGCGATGCCCGGAAGGAGACGGTGCCTGCCTTTACGCCCGACACCTGTGCATTCGACATGATTTTCCCCGCTGATGCGATTTCGGAACGCATTCACTTTTATTGCGAGGCTAGCGATAGCGGGCGGGAATTAATTATTAGTAAATATTGTTTCCTACAGGGAAATGCAGCACGTGACCGCGAGAAACGCCTTGATGCGTTTTCTCCTCCCAACCAGCGATAGCAGGTTGTTCGTCCTTTACAACCGGCCGCTATAGCGCGCGATCAGCAAGTGCCAGATATCGAAGGGCCGGCCGTCGATAGCGCGATAGTCGAAAAGATCGTGGCCATGGCGGCGCAGGCGCCGCAACTGCCGGCGGGCCAGCGCTGCCGGCAGCAAAGCCGGGACGGCGCGGCGCGGCGGGTGCAAG
>DATMUQ010000412.1:0-4978 GCA_035563795.1 Terriglobales bacterium
AGAAGGTCTGCTGTGATGTCAAGATAATGCAGGCCGAAATCCCGGGACTTCGTCTGCAGAACCCGGTTGTAATCGAGGGTCAGCCGGGTGCGTTGCTCCAGGCTCGCGGTGACCTCGCGCCTTTTATTGGCGACACTGCCCCAATCCTGCCCATCCTGGATGGTCGGCAAGGTTGCTCCGGTGACGACAACATCGCGGAATCCGGCGTGCTGAAGCTCGAAAACGAAGCCGAGATAAGCAGCGATCGACTCGCGCAGCTGGTCCTGCATGGCTTCTTCATATTTCCTTGCGCGGTACCAGATGACAAAGCCGCAATCGACCTCCCCCAATTGCAGGACAATGGTCGACTGCCGGCTTTTGTCCTGCAGAAAATGACGAAAAATCTGCAAGGCATTGGTGGCGGAATTCGGGTTTCGCATGCCGACCGCCGTCGCACCGCCCACTTCGCAGAACTGGTACTGCCAGGGCAACAGCCCGATCATCTGCACTGCCTGGCGGAAATAGCCGATATGGCTGTCGCCGACGAAGAGAAAATTGCAGTGCATGAGGGTTTCGGGTGAGGGCGGCCTCATTGCGCGTACTGCCACCTCGATGGAGTAATGTTATTGCCGCCGTCGAGCTCGGACATCAGCGCGTTGTCGGAGACGGTCTCGGCAAGGGCTTCATAGCCCATCGCCTTGTTCATCTGTCCGCCACCCAAAGCGAGGAATAGCGCTTCAGTTTCGGCACTCCAGAAGGCGGAGACATCCGTCTGTTCGGGCGACTTGGTGAGGGTATCGGCAGCCAGGGCATTCCGCAGGACGTCCAGGCCGGCGACCTCCCCCGCAGCCGACGAAACATCGCGCAGCGGCAAGTTCTCGCGATTGAGGAGAGCGGTCAATTGCCGGGCCAGGGACAGGTCGGGTTGCCGGAGATCCTCAAAGCGCAGGGTGAGAACATCCGGTTCGACCATCCAGGGCAGGATCGACAGGAATTGTGCGAAGAGGGCGGGGCCTTGCTGGCGCAGGAAAAGCTGCATCTGCAACCGGTCATTCGCCACCTGCCAGATCGGTGCCAGATGTGGCGAGCGGCGCAGCCTCCGCTCGAAGCACAAGCGGGAGACAAGGGCGCTGCGCAGTTCCCGTACGGCAAGGATTTTGCGGAAGCGAGAGAGAGCGGCAATGGCGCTGTCGGAGTGAGCGATATGACCGACGAAGAAGGCGCCTGCCGGCAGGGCTTCGGCAGTGTCGGCGATGTTGCGTTGCTGGTGGAATCTGTCCGGGCGGTGGCGGCGCTCTTCCATGCTGCCCGCAGAATAATCTTCGAAGGATCCTTCGCGGACGTGCCAGTAGCTCTGCAGCCAACCAAACTGGCGCGCAACTTCCGACAACAGGTATGTGCCTGCCTTGGGAAGGCTGATCAGCGCCAATTTCTCGCCGCTTGCCGCGGCTGTTGCCAGGCCGGGGAGGGGCTCCGATCGATCTATGCCTTGGAAGACGTCCATCTTGCCGGTTCTCATCGCTGTGAGTGGATATTGGACATTTACGCACCTATCGGGCTGCGGCCTGTCGCATCAAGCCCTGCGGTGGGTTGACCCGGCGCAACGTTTCGATCTCCTGCATGAGATGCCGGTTGATCGCCATCTGATTGCGCAGCTCGCCGAGCAACTGCTCGTTCAGCCGGTTGAGATCCATTGCCCAGGTGGCGAGGCCGAACCGCTTGATATCGACCTGCTGCCAGAAGAGGCCGGGGCTCGATCGCCAGACCGGCAGGTAGGTGAGTGCCACCGCACATTGCCCACCCATGTCGAGCACCTCGGCCAGTTCCTGCAAGGCGAACGGGATCGGCACAGCGAGACTGCCGATAATGCTGCTCGCCGGGCTGCTTGCTGCGGCCAGGGCCTGGGTCAGGCCCTGGGTGAAGCAACCCCTGGCGCGCTCCTCGTCGTTCTCGGCCAGACAGAGCAGACCGGCATGGAAGGCGGCCGCCACAGCCTTGGTGGCAACGATGGGGGAAAACGGCCGCCAATCGAATTGCGCGGCGGCCTCGAACCATCCCAGCGCCTCGGCACGGCGGCCGAGCATGGCCGCCAACCGCCCGGCGAGGAAGGTCAGCGACAGGCGCCAGCGACAGATATGGGGGCGGGCGCTGTCGGTCTCGGTGTCATCGAGATAGATACGGATGCGGGCGAGGAGCTTATGCGCCCTTTCGGCATCGCGCTGTTCCAGGGCGCGATAGCCGAGTACCGACAGGGCGGCACCGAGATCCGCCGAGTTGCGGTCGCTGGTGAAGACCGTACGCTCGGCGAGATCGACCAGGGCATGCTCATCGAGCAGGCGTTCACCCATCTGCACGAGTGGCCGGTAGAGATAAGGGTTGTCATAGGCCTCGGCGAAGGCGACGGCTGGTGCCTTGCTTTGTTCAAGCACGCGCTCGAAAGCGGGATGGGTGAAGTCATCCCGCAATACCTTGCCTTGTTCCTGTGGATCGACTGAGGCGACCGCCAGCAGCCATTCGCTGTCGATATCGGCATTCAGCGCCACGCGCTGCAGGGTGCGGACGGCCTGGGGCAGCTTGAAGCCGCCGGGCGCTGTCTGCAGGTAGCGGGCCTCGACGGTGAAGTGCCTGTTGAGACCGGCGGCGAACTTCTGCCAATCGAAAGCATGCAGGTGATAGGGGTTGGGATCGCGTCCGGTCGCGTCGACCCAGCGATCCGGCACGCTGGCGATCAGCCGGCCGTCAGGCCGCAGGATGCGGCGGAACTCTGCCAGCACCTTCTCCCAATCCGGCACATGTTCGATGGTCTCCATCGAGACCACCATGTCGACCGAGGCATCGGGGATGGCCCGCAGCGCCTCGGCATCGCCGACGGCGAAGCTCAGGCGGTCATGGGCGTAATTGGCATTGGCGTAATCGATCACCTCGGGGTCGAGGTCGAAGGCATGGAAACGGGCGCCCCGCGACATCGCCGACATGACGGCGCTGCCATAGCCGAGGCCGCAGGCGCAATCGACCACCGTGTCGCCGGGCCGGATCAGGCTCGCTGCCAGCACATAGCGCAGGATATGGGCATCAGCGCGGCAGCCGCTTTCGCGCAGCATGTCCATATGCAGGTTGCGGTCCTTGAGCAGCGCCTGGACCGGCCAGCGCGACGCCGCCTCACCGGGAATTCGTTGATAGAAGCTGAGTTCTTCCAGGACATCGTCGCGCAGCTGCGCGTAATCGGCCAGGGCCATGCCACCCGGATGACGACGCCAGCCGAGGATGAAGAGGCCAGTCTCCAGCCGCCGGCGGTCATGCCCTCCGGCCGCCAGGGCGATATGCTGCGGCATGCTTGTATAGGAGAGAAGCTGCATCAGAGCCGGCAACAACTCGGTGCCCGGCCGCGCCTCGACCACCAGGGTATCGAATCGCCCGGCCATTTCCTCCACTTCCGCCAGCTGCAGGCAGCGCGGATGGGGGGGCGCCTTGCCGGTGCCGTCATCCACCCAGACGCCATAGGCGTCGCAGCCTGCCAGCAGGAGATCGGTCAACAACTCGGTCTTGCCGCCGCCGACCAGCAGGATCCGGCAGGGGCCAAGTACATTCAGCAGGCGGGCTGTAAGCGGATGGGGCATTTCAGTCGATACCTTCCCGATGACCGGGCCCGCCCCGAAGGCATGACCGGGTGCACGATCTGCGCCGCGCCGCCGGCTGCCCCGGTTGCGGACCCTTGAGGGAATGATCCGCTCCGCAGCAAACCAGGAGGCGCATCGATTGGTACGGCCCTGACGGCAAAATCGGGCGGGAAAACCGAGGGTCAGGAATACCCGTCCCGGTTAATGCCTTGACCAGGACGGATACAGGGGGGGACGGATACAGGGGGGGACGGATACAGGGGCGGCGGATACAGGAGCTCGATTGGTTGCGGCCGGATGGCCGTGTAACCGGGATCCGGGAGTCATCCCGGCGCAAACCCAGTTAGTTTTGCCGTACATGCCGCCGGCGGGATGGCGAGGGAAAAACAATCGGAGATGGCAATTGGCATCTGAGACTGTCCTGATGGTCGTGGTGCCCGAAGCGGAGGAATTGGTGAAGCCGTTCCGCGACGCTCATGATCCCTCGGCAGCATCAGGGGCTCCGGCGCATATCACGATCCTCTATCCCTTTCTGCCGCCTGAGCGGGTCGATGCGCGGGTGGCGGAGGTTTTGCGGCGCTGCTGTGCCGCACAGGCGCCGATCGAATTCCGATTGCACGACATCCGCCGCTTCTCACCCGATCACGTGCTTTATCTCGCACCCGAGCCGGATGAGCCCTTTCGTCAGTTGACGCAGGCGATCTGGCGTCTTTTCCCGGAAACGCCGCCTTATGCCGGTCGACATACGCAGATCACGCCGCATCTGTCCGTGGCCTGGGTGCAAGAAGCTGCCCTGATGATGCGGATCGCGGCGGACTTCACAGCCGAAGCATCGGATCGGTTGCCGATTTCCGCTCGCGCCACGGCACTCGCTCTCTTCGATAATGTCAGCGACCGCTGGCACGAGCGGCAGCGGTTTCCGTTTGTTGGCGGGTAAGTATGCCCGTGCGAAAGAAGAAACCTGCTGCCCTTTGGCAGCAGGTTTATATACGAGGTCTTTTCGGCCTAGTTGCTAGGCTCCTCCCAGTAGCGGCCGTTATGCCAGATGAACCAAGCATAGCGCGATTGCTGGATGTCGCCTTTAGAATCCCAGCTTAATGTTCCCAGCACGGTGTCGACTGGTGCTGACCGTATGGCTGCGGCAACTTTGACGCTGTCCGTCGTACCTGCGCGAGTCACACCGGTGGCCCATGCCTGGACGGCGGCGTAGCTGGCAAGCGTATAGCCTTCGGGCTCGTAGCCTTGGTTTCGTATTTCCGCGACAACCTTGGCTGCGTAGGGTTTGTCTAGGTTCAGACCCATGTCGCTGAAACGTACGCCTTCGGCAGCGGACGAACCGGCTATATCGATGAATTCCGAGGTGTTGAGTGCATCGGCGCCGA
>DATMUQ010000413.1:0-2379 GCA_035563795.1 Terriglobales bacterium
CATCGTCGTCGACGAGGCGAGCGGCGCCGAGATTGCCGGCCACCGCGCCCAGGTCTTTTTCGTGCCGGGCCATACCCGCGGCCATATCGCCTATTATTTCGCCGACAGCGCCGCGCTCTTTTGCGGCGACACCTTGTTCTCGATCGGCTGCGGCCGCTTGTTCGAGGGAACGCCAGCGCAGATGTGGTCATCGCTGCTGAAGCTCCGCGCTCTTCCCGACGAGACGCGGGTCTATTGCGCCCATGAATATACCGAGAGCAATTGCCGCTTCGCCGTCACCGTCGATGGCGACAATGCCGCTCTCCAGCACAAGGTGGCCGCGGTCAAGAGCGAACGCGCCGCCGGCCGGCCGACCATCCCGGCCCGTCTCGGCGAGGAGAAAGCCAGCAACCCCTTCCTGCGGGCCGACCAGCCCGATCTGATGCGGCATTTCCCCGACAGCCACAATGACCCGGTCGCCGTTTTCGCCGCCATCCGCGGCGCCAAGGACCGCTTCTGAGGTCGGCGTCTAACCCAGAATTGACAAAGGGCCCGTGGCATTAGGGCTCCGATTCAGTTAGCGTAGCGGTGGGGACTGACGGTTCGGGCTGGATACGGGATGACGGTTGCCTCCACAGGGAAAGACGGGCGGGTACGCAATCCGAAGCTGAAAGCTTTTATGCTGGCGACACTGATTGCTGTGGTCGTGAACGCCGTCTTGGTGGCCTATGCGCCGCTATTGATCAATTGCGGTGCCACCTGCGATCCAGCCCAGCAAAACGGCATCGCGGGATATATGATTCATATTGGCCTCAAATTTCCCCGAGTTGTCGCCTATAGCCATTTTCAGGTAGCGAGCGGGTTTAGTTATCCGTGGTCAGCCCTCGCCTTCGTCTATGGTATTCTGTCGTTTGAGTACCTGATCGGTATTGTCATCACCTGGACTGTCATCGTTCTCGATAGCCTGGAATGGAGCAGAACCTACGATTTTGCTCAGATGCCCAAAAAATCGGATGCTACACACCGCATCATTGGAGCAATCTTAATTGTTCTCGTTCTGACCGTTTGGGGAATGGCGCTAAATCCGTATTTTACTGCAGACCGTCATTTCAGCCATCGGCCGGCTTTCTCTACCAATATGGCTCCCGCGATAGAGTTTCCCGCGGTATATGCTTTCTCCAGCATGCTCTTCGGCCTCGGCCTGCGGTTAAGCGTTTATTATTTGCGTCGACGGAAACAACGACACGCCGACCTTCTATGACCATTCCAACAATGGAGACCAAGATGAAACTGCGTTTCTCGCCATTGAGCCCCTTTGTGCGCAAGGTGCGCGTGGTGGCGATCGAGACCGGACAGCATGACAAGATCGAATTGGTGCCGACTGTCACCGCCGATCCGGCGGCGAAGCTCTGGGAGCATAATCCGCTGATCAAGATCCCGGCGCTGATCCTGGATAATGGCGATTCTCTCTACGATTCCATCGTCATCTGCGAATATCTCGACAGCCTGCATAACGGGCCGAAGATGTTTCCGGCAGCCGGTCCGGCGCGCTGGACCACCTTGCGTCGCCATGCGCTGGCCAATGGCGTGATGGAAGCCGCCCTGCTGCGGCGCTATGAAAGCCTGCGGCCGCAGAACCTGCAATCGGCCGATTGGGACGCGACCCAGAAGAGCAAGGTCGATCACGGCCTCGCTGCCTTGGAGCAGGAAGTCACCGGCTTCGGCGGTCTCATCGATATCGGCACGCTGAGCACCGCCATCATGCTCGACTATCTCAACTTCCGTTTCGCGCGCGAGGATTGGGCCAGCCGCTTCCCGCAATTGGCGGCGTGGCACAAGGGGATCTCGGCGCGGCCATCGCTCTCGACCACAGTCCCGAAAGAATGACGATACCGACAGAATAAAGCTGAAAAAAATCAGCAATAAGCATCTCTGGGGGGAGGGCAAGCATGCCGACAGGCCTGCTTTATCTATGCGTCGTACTGATCTGGGGCTCGTCCTGGATCGGCATTGAATACCAGGCGGGCCCGGTGCCCGCCTTGCTCTCGATCGGCTATCGCTTCCTGCTGGCGAGCGCCATGCTGGTGGCCTTCTGCCTGGTGACGCGGCGCTCGCTGCGTTTCTCGCGGGGCGACCATGGTTGGATGGTGCTGCAGGGCTTGAGCCTTTTCTGCCTCAACTACCTGATGTTCTATTGGTCGGCACAGGATCTCACCAGCGGCCTGCTGGCCATCATCTTCTCGACCATGTCGATCATGAACCTGGTCAATGGCGCGATCTTCATGCGCCAGAAAATCGACGCCCGTGTCGCTTTGGCAGCAGTGATTGGCCTTGGCGGCCTCTGCTGCGTGTTCTGGCCGGAAGTCAGTGGCGCAGATGCCAACGGCAAGACCTTGACCG
>DATMUQ010000414.1:0-2324 GCA_035563795.1 Terriglobales bacterium
AGGCCATGAGCGCCAAGAACAAGGCGCTGGAAAACGAGCTCAACAACTCGGCGGAGCGAGTCTCTCATCTGCAGCAGAATCTCGAACAATTGCGTGTCGAGGTATTGACCGACGGCCTGACCGGTATCGGCAACCGCAAGCTGTTCGATTTGACCATCCTCAAGCGCGTGGCCGAAGCCAATACCAGGCAGGGCGAGCTCTGCCTGCTGATGCTCGATATCGATCATTTCAAGCGCTTCAATGACAGCTATGGCCACCGTGTCGGCGACAAGGTATTGCGCGTGGTCGCCAACCGCTTGCGAGCGGCGGCGCGGCCGGGCGACTTGCCGGTGCGTTACGGCGGCGAGGAATTCGCCATGATCCTGCCCGGCATGTCGCTGGAAGCGGCGACCGTGCGGGCGAACCAGATCCGCGAGGAACTGGCCAATCAATATCTGCGTAACAAGGCGACCGGCGACAATTTCGGCAAGATCACCGTCAGCATCGGTGTCTCGCGCCTGCGCCATCACGAACAGCTGGAAGAATTCATCAGCCGTGCCGATGCTGCGCTCTACCGCGCCAAGGATGGCGGCCGCAACCAAGTCGCCGCTGAAGCGGCCTGATCACCGGCCGCAGGTGAGCATCGAGGACTGCGTCGTCAAAGACGGATCGGCGCGTCGGGCAGTTCATTGACCTGACCGGGCCGCGGCGGGAAATGGGGCGCCAGCTCCGACGCCACCGCTTCCACCAATTGCGCCAAGGCCGCATCCAGCGTTCCAGCCCGCTTCTGGTGCAGGAAAGCCTCGATCAGAACCTGCCATCTTGGCGCGGCGATGACCGCGCTGATGCCGCGATCCGGCAGTATCTCGATCTGCCGCTCCGCTTCGCTGACACAGATCAGCAGCCCCAGGCGATCTTCTGTCGCATCGATCCCCTGCTCGAGAAAAAGCACACGCGCCCGTGCCCTGCAGGCGCGCTGCCGCCAGGATTGCGGCGTCAAGCGCACTCCCAGCACTGTCCATTCACAAAGCACGAAAAGAGCCGCCGACAGGCCAAGCGCAAGCGACATGCCCAGCCAGGCCGTGGCGTCGAGCCAAGCGCCGGAACCTTGCGCCATCGGCAGCAGCAACGCATTGAGGTCAACCCAGCCAAGGACCGCGTGCAGAACGGCAAACAACAGGAGGGCCGCGAGCACCGAGGTCAAGGTATAGCGATCGGCGCGCGGCAGGATGGCAACGGCAATCTCCGCGGCGCTACGCGCTTCGGCCGTCATGATCGCCCGGGTGATCGGCTCATCAACTGCGCTGTGATCCGCTGCCGGCTTTGCCTGCTGTGCCATGTCTGCTTTTCCCTGATCTGCTTTCCGCTGGTATTGCCGCATTGACCGTCAAGCGCGGTGAGAACTGTCCAGCCGTCACCAGCTGCCCGAGGCACCGCCGCCGCCACCGCTACCACCGCCGCCGAAAAAGCTGCCGCCAGAACTGGGGCTGCTGTCATCAAAGAGCGATTCGTAACTCCGATAAGAGGAATTGCCCCAACTATTATAGCGCCAGCGGCCTGTCCGCGAACCAGACATGAATCTCGCTTCACCGCGCAACGACCAGATAATCAGATAGAGAAAGAATATCAGAAAGAGCGGCGACACAATCGCAAGGACGATCGGTATTGAAATGCGATGCCAAAAATCGCGCCTATCTGTCTCACCGGGCGCGATCGCAGGAAATTCCGTTACAAGCGCTGCCTCGATCTTTTTTGTACCGGCGATCAAGCCGCTGACAAAATCGCCGCGCTTGAAAAACGGCATCATGTCCCGGCGAATGATCGCACTGGCATCAGCATCGGAGAGGGCTTCCGCCGCACCATATCCGGTTTCGATACGAACCTGACGATCATTTGGCGCGAGGACGATGACGACGCCATTGTTCTTCCCCCTCTGACCGATCTGCCAACCCCGCAATAGAGCGAGGCCCCATTGCTCTATCGAATAGCCTTGCAATGCTGGCAAGGTGACAATCACGATCTGCGTGCCGGTCTGCGCCTCATAGATGCGCAGATCATCACTCAGTCGCGTTTTCGCTTGATCACCCAGAATGTGAGCGGCATCGACCACCCTGCCACTGAGTGCGGGTAATGTGGGGTCGGCCAGGGCCCCCGGCAGCTGTGCGGCCGATAAAGTAAGAACGGCAAAGCAAATACCGGCCAGTCGTATCAGCCATTGCGGGAATGAGAAACGTGCCGTTTGCCTAACCTCGCAGCTTGCCTTTGTCGGCAACTGGCCGAGATGCCGCTTGATACGGCTGTTCGCATTTGTGTGACGACTACCAGCGGCCGGAGGCACCACCCCC
>DATMUQ010000415.1:0-10075 GCA_035563795.1 Terriglobales bacterium
GCACCGCAGAGCTTCCCGGGTGCCAATACGGCCAGGGCCGGCATGCAGGGCTTTGCCCAGCCGACGGCCCAGACCATGGCCGCCGCGCCGCAGAGCTATATCCCGCCGATGCCGACCTCGGTCGGTGCGACGGCCCTGCAAAGCGAGCCGATGATGCGCCCGTCCGCCGAACCGATGCTGCCGCGGGCACCGGAGCGGCCGATGCCGGAACAGCGCAGCTTCGTCGCCCCGCCGGCGATGGAACCGAGCCTGCGGGCCCAGCCGGCCATGGCCGAACCGGTGACGCCGCGGGCTGCCGAGCCGGTGGTCGAACGCAAGAAGGCGCCGAGCCTGTTCGAGAAGGTGACCAGCCGTTTCACCAGTCAGCCGGCCGCCCGGGCGGAAGCCCGTCCGGCCGAACCGCGGGTGGAACAGCGTCCGGCCAGCCCGGGCGCCCAGGCGCCGCGTGGCTATGCCAGCCAGCCGTTCCTGCCGCAGCCGGAGCCGCGGGTCGAACAGCGCCCGCAGCAGCCGCAACTGCAGCTCGACAGCAGCGACCGCACCATGAGCCAGCGAAATGAGGAAGATCTGCTGGATATCCCGGCCTTCCTGCGCCGTCAGGCCAACTGACGCGTCTGCTTTCGCCTGATCCGTCCGTTCGCCTTCCGCGGCGGACGGATCTCCAGGTGCCTCGATAAACTGGCCCGCAGCCGCGGCTGCGGGCCTATTTTTCTGTCGAATCGGGGGGTTAGGCGGTATCCGCCGGGCTTGAGCGGAAACGCGCCACCGCCTATAGTTCCGCCCGACAAAAGATCAACAAATGGCGGAATCGGTAATGTCTTCTCGGTACTTGTGGCGGCTTCTCCCGGCATGCGCCTGCATTGCCCTGATCACCGCCTGTTCCAGCACGGAACCTGAGATTCCCGATCAGCCGGCCGAACAGCTTTATAACAGCGCCATGGATGCCATGGAGGCCAACCAGCCGAAGAAGGCGGCCAGCCTGTTTGACGAGGTCGAACGGCAGCATCCTTACTCGCAATGGGCCACCCAGGCGCAGATCATGGCGGCCTATGCTCATTATTCGGTCGACGAATATGACGACGCGATCCCGGCCCTCGACAGCTTCATCGAACTGCATCCCGGCAATCGCAGCGCCGCCTATGCCTACTACCTGCGCGCCCTTTGCTATTACGAGCAGATCGCCGACGTTAAACGCGACCAGGGCAACACCGAGCAGGCTTTGCGCGCCCTCTCCGACGTCGTCGCCCGCTTCCCCAATACCGACTACGCCCGTGACGCCGCCCTGAAGCTCGATCTGGTGCGCGACCACCTGGCCGGCAAGGAAATGGAGATCGGCCGCTATTATCTGAAGCAGGACCAGTTCCTGGCCGCCATCAACCGCTTCCGCACCGTGGTCGAGAAATATCAGACCACGACCCATGTGCCGGAAGCCCTGGAGCGCCTGGTGGAAGCCTATCTCTCGCTCGGCGTGAACGACGAAGCGCAGACCGCCGGTGCCGTGCTCGGCTACAACTATCCGGGCAATCAGTGGTATGAGGACGCCTATAACCTTCTCAAGGCCAAGGATCTGAAGCCGGAGAAGAAGGAAGGCTCCTGGCTCAACAGCGTGTTCTGACGCCATGCGGCGCTGAACCGACATGCTGGTCGCGCTCACCATCCAGAATGTTGTCCTGATCGAGAAGCTGGATCTCGCTTTCGACAGCGGCTTGACCGTGCTGACCGGTGAGACGGGCGCCGGCAAGTCGATCCTGCTCGACGCCCTGGGCCTCGCCTTGGGTGCCCGGGCCGAAGCCGGCCTGGTGCGACAGGGCGCCACCCAGGCGACGGTAACCGCCGAATTCAGCCTGCCGCCCCGGCATCCTGCCGATGTGCTCCTGCAGGAACAAGGCATCGACGCGGAAGGCAGCCTGATCCTGCGCCGGCAATTGACCAGCGATGGCCGCTCGCGCGCTTTCGTCAACGACCAGCCGGTCAGCATCGGCCTCTTGCGCAAGCTTGGCGACAGCCTGGTCGAGATCGAGGGCCAGTTCGAGGCCCAGGGCCTGCTCGACCCCGCCACCCATCGCGATCATCTCGACGGCTATGGTGTGGACGGGGCGAAACGCAAGGCTTGTACCGCTGCGCATCGCCACTGGCACGAAGCCGTCACCGCCTGGCGCCAGGCGACGGAAGAATTGGCCCGCGCCAAGGCCGATGAAGACTGGCTGCGCCACGCGGTCGATGAGTTGGAGCTGGCAGCGCCCCAGCCCAACGAAGAAACCGAGCTGGTTGCCGAGCGGGCTTTGCTTTCCAACCGCGCGCAACTGATCGAGGCGATCGACGCGGTCAATACCGATCTGACCGGCGATCGCGGTGCCGATCGCGCCATCGCCAATGCCCAACGCCGGCTCGATCGTCTCGGCGACAAGCTCGGCGACCGGGCGTCACAGCAGTTGCACCCCGTCATTGCCGCCCTGGACCGTGCCAGCATTGAGCTCAGTGAGGCAATCGGTGTGCTGCAGCATATGGCTGCCGATCTCGATGCCGATCCGAAGCGTCTCGATAAGATCGAGGAGCGGCTCTATCTGCTGCGCGATCTCGGTCGCAAGCACCAGGTGCCGGTCGAGGCTTTGCCTGACCTGTTGCAGAAGCTGCGCCAGCGCCTCAATAATCTCGACGATCGCGGCCAGAACATGGCCAAGCTGGAAGCCGCGGTTAAGGACACGCGCCAGACCTATGTCGAGGCCGCCACTGTGCTTGCCAAGCAGCGCCAGAAGGCGGCGAAGGCGATGGATGCGGCGGTCAATGGCGAACTCGCCCCGCTGAAGCTAGAAAAGGCGCGTTTCGCCACCCGGATCGAGACCCTCACCGAAGATCATTGGTCGGCCGAGGGCTGGGACCGCGTCACCTTCGAGGTAGCGACCAATCTCGGTGCCGCCCCCGGCCCGATCAACCGCATTGCCTCCGGCGGCGAGCTCGCCCGTTTCATGCTGGCCTTGAAGGTGACCCTGGCCGCCAACCAGCCGGTACCGACGCTGGTCTTCGACGAGGTCGATGCCGGTATCGGCGGTGCCACGGCTGCCGCCGTCGGCGAACGGCTGAAACGACTGGCCGGTGCGGTGCAGCTTCTCGTCATCACGCATTCGCCCCAGGTGGCTGCCCTCGGGCATCAGCATTGGCGGGTGGAAAAGAGCGGCGGCAAAAAAGAAACAACGACGACCGTGCGGCCGCTCAGCGCCGCCGAGCGCCGCGAGGAGATCGCCCGCATGCTCTCCGGTGCCACGATCACCGACGAAGCGCGCGCGGCCGCCAAGACCCTGCTGGCCAGCACCAACTGATTTTCGCGATCTACTGATTTGATTACGGGGTAAGCGTCATGAGCAAAACGTCGCGCGAAGATGTCGCCACGATTCCGGTCGAGGAACTGACGGACAAGACGGCAACGACCGAGTTGCGCCGCCTTGCCCGCGAGATTGCGCGCCATGACGAGCTGTATCATCAGAAGGATGCGCCGGAAGTCAGCGACGCTGAATATGACGCTTTGGTCAAACGCAATCGGGCGATCGAAGCGCGCTTCCCTGAATTACAGCGCAAGGATTCGCCGAGCCGCCGCGTCGGTGCTGCCCCCGCCGAAGGCTTTGCCAAGGTACCGCATCGCCAGCCGATGCTGTCGCTGGACAATGCCTTCAGCCGCGAAGACGTCGCCGATTTCCTGCAGCGCATCCGCCGCTTCCTCGGATTGAAGGCGGAAGATGCCATCCCGCTCGCCGTCGAACCGAAGATCGACGGCCTCAGCGCCAATCTCCGCTATGAAAACGGCGTCTTCGTCCAGGGCGCAACGCGGGGCGACGGTGCCATCGGCGAGGATATCACCGCCAATCTGAAGCATATCGCCGACATCCCACACAAATTGAAGGGCAAGTCCCATCCGGCGCTGATCGAGATCCGCGGCGAGGTCTATATGTCGCATGACGGCTTTGCGAAGCTGAATGCGGCGCGGGCCGAAGCCGGGGAAGCGATCTTCGCCAATCCGCGCAATGCCGCAGCCGGCAGCGTCCGACAGCTCGACCCCAATATCACCAAGCAGCGGCCGCTGCATTTCTTCGCTTATGCTTTCGGTGAGGTCGATGGCTGGGACGATCAGCCGAAGACCCATCACGGCTTCCTCGACCAGCTCGATGACTGGGGCTTCAGCGTCAATCCCCGCCGGGCCGTCACCGACGACCTCGACGGCGTGATGGCATTCTACGACACCCTCGGCAAGGACCGGGCAGATCTCCCCTATGATATCGATGGCGCCGTCTACAAGGTCGACCGGCGCGACTGGCAGGCGCGGCTCGGCTTCATCGGTCGGGCGCCGCGCTGGGCCATCGCCCATAAATTCCCCGCTGAGCGCGCCATCACCACGCTCAACGACATCATCATCCAGGTCGGTCGCACGGGTGTGCTGACCCCGGTCGCCGATCTCGAGCCGATCACCGTCGGTGGCGTCGTCGTTTCGCGCGCCACGTTGCACAATGAAGATGAGATCGCCCGCAAGGATATCCGGATCGGCGACAAGGTCGTGGTGCAGCGCGCCGGTGACGTCATCCCGCAGATCGTCGAAGTGGTCGATGCGGACCGAGCGCATCGCCACCGCGCCTATAAATTCCCCGAAATCTGTCCGGTCTGCGGCAGCCATGCCATTCGCGAGGAAGGCGAGGTGGCGCGACGCTGTATCGGCGGCCTGACCTGCGGTGCCCAGGCGGTCGAACGGTTGAAGCACTTCGTCTCCCGCGGCGCTTTCGATATCGACGGCCTTGGCGACAAGCATATCGAGGCTTTCCATCAGGACGGCCTCCTCAAGAGCCCAGGCAATATTTTCCGGCTGCACCGCCATCGCCGCGCCTTGACCGAACGCGAGGGCTGGGGGGCACTCTCGGTCGACAACTTGCTGGGCGCCATCGAAGCCCGGCGCAACATTCCCCTGCAGCGCTTCATCTATGCGCTCGGCATTCCGCAAGTGGGCGATGTGACGGCGAAGCTCCTTGCGAAGCACTATCTGTCGCTCACGGCTTGGCGCGAGGCCATGATCGCCGCCCAGACCATCGGCAGCGAGGAGCGCCAGGCACTGGGCGAGATCAACGGTATCGGCCCATCGATGGCCGATGACCTCACCGCCTTCTTCGGTGAAAAGCACAATATCGAGGTGCTGGACGACCTGCAGAGCGAGTTGACGGTAGAAGACTTCGTGCCGGTCGCGGTCAGGGAAAGCCCGATCACCGGCAAGACGGTGGTCTTCACCGGCACCCTCGTCAAGATGACCCGCAATGAGGCCAAGGCCCGTGCAGAAAGCCTCGGTGCCAAGGTCGGCGGATCGGTCTCGAAGAAGACGGACTATCTCATCGTCGGTGCCGATGCCGGATCCAAGGCCGCCAAGGCGGCGGAACTGGGTGTGCAAACCCTCAGCGAAGACGAGTGGATTGATCTGATCAGCGGTTGAACCATGCAGCATATCGAGGACTGAAGCCGCCGCTTGATCGATCTTGCGGGCGTCTTCGCAGCTGCACTGTCCCTTTACGACGTCATGTTCTTTCGGTTACTGCTAGAGCGCGATCGTTTTTAATGGAAGCGGACCCGCTTCCATTAAAAACGTGAATCGCCCTCTATCTTATTAAGTAGAGACGGATTCACGCTTTAGATCGAAGCGCTACGCGGTTCGATCTAAAGCGATCCGGCTCTAGCCGGATTATCGTCCCAGCTGATTGAGCACCGTCATGTCTGCCGTCATTGCCGTGCGCGGTTTGCGCAAGGAATACAAGGTCCATCACAAGGAAGGCGGCTTTCTCGGCAGCGTGAAGGCGCTGGTCAATCGCCGCTATTCGACCGTGACGGCGGTTGATGGCGTCAGCTTCGAGATCGCGGAAGGCGAGATCATCGGCTTCCTCGGCCCCAACGGCGCCGGCAAGACCACGACCCTGAAGATGCTGGCCGGCCTGCTGCATCCCAGTGGCGGCGAGGTCTCCGTGCTGGGTTTCGAGCCGAAGCAGCGGCACACCGATTTCCTGCGGGCGATCACCCTTGTCATGGGCCAGAAGCAGCAGCTGGCCTGGGACCTCGCTGCGATCGATTCCTTCCTGCTCAACCGCGTCATCTATGACATACCGGAAGATGTCTATCGCCAGCGGATCGGCGAGTTGAGCGAGATGTTGTCCCTGCAGCAGGTGCTGAACAAGCCGGTGCGCAAGCTGTCCTTGGGCGAACGCATGAAATGCGAGCTGGCCTTGGCCCTGCTACACCAGCCGAAGATCCTGTTCCTCGACGAGCCGACCATCGGCCTCGACGTCAATATGCAGCGCGCGGTACGGGATTTCATCGCCGCCTATAATGACCGCTATCGCGCCACCATCATGCTGACCTCGCATTATATGGATGATGTCGAAGCGTTGGCACGCCGGGTGATGGTGATCGATGGCGGCCGCATCGCCTTTGACGGCGATCTCCATCGCCTGATTGCCGAGCAGGCGCCGAAGAAGGTGCTCCGCCTCAAGCTCATCGATGCCCAGCCGGCCGCGCGGCTCAGCCAGTATGCGGAACTGCGGCGGCTTGAAGACCTGGAAGCCGAGTTGCTGGTCGAGCGCCAGCATGTGCCGGAAACCGCCTCGCGGCTGCTGGCAGAGCTGCCGGTGGCGGATATTGCCATCGAGGAGCAGCCGATCGAGGACGTGATCGGCGCCCTGTTCAGGACAGCACGCGACAAGAAGACGGCGGCACCAAGCCATCAGCCGGCAAAGACATGAAGATGACCCGCGTCCTGCATGTGGCCCGCATCTGGCGACAATTGCTGGCGCAATATTGCGCCGTCGCCATGGCCTATCGGGTGCAGTCGGCGATCTGGATGATCGGCGGTCTGATGCCGATCGCCACCATGCTGATCTGGGTCGAACTGGCCGGCAATGGCTCGATCGATGGCAATGGTATCAGCTATGGCCGCCATGATTTTGCCGTCTACTTCATGGCCATGTATCTGCTGCGCCAGGCGACAGTCATGTGGAGCGTGCTCATTCTCGATCGCGGCATCCGGCGCGGGGAACTGGCGCCGCAATTGCTGCGGCCGATGCCGCCGGTCTGGGCCCATATGGCTGAACATCTGGGCGAGATCATTGTCCGCCTGCCGATCATCCTCGCCGTCTTCCTGCTCGGCCTCTATCTCACCGGCACGCTGGGCAGTCTGACCCTCGCGAATGTGTTGCTCTTCGCGCTCGCCCTCGTCGGTTCCTGGCTGATCTTCTTCCATCTGCATTATTGCGTGGGCTTGCTCGCCTTCTGGATGGATGGTGTGCAGTCGCTGGAACCCTTGATCTGGTACTTCACCGTCATCCTCGGCGGTGGCGCCATTCCCATCGACCTCTTCCCGGCCGCAATCCGCGACATCCTGACCTGGCTGCCTTTCGCCGCCACCCTGGATTTTCCGGCCCAGATCCTGCTGGGCAAGATCGATGCGGCACTGCTGGCGCTCGGCTTCGCCAAGCAGATCGGCTGGATCATCGCCCTCACTTTGCTGCGTCAGGCCTTGTGGCGATCAGGGCTGCGGCGCTATTCGGCCATGGGGGCGTAGGATGCGCAGTCTGCGGCTGATCCTGCTCTTTCTGCGCAACTCGCTGCAGGTCGAGATGGAGTATCGCGCCAATCTGCTGGCGAGCCTCGCCACCGCTTTCTTCAGCGCCGGCCTCGCCATTCTGACCCTGCTCAGCATGTTTCACCGCACGACGGAGATTGGCGGCTGGGACCTGTCGCGCATGATCGCGCTGGTCGGGGTCAGCTTGATCGTCGAGGGCCTGATCGATTGCTGGCTCTATCCCAGCCTCAATGCCATCACCGAATATGTCCGCCAGGGTGAGCTGGATCTGCTGCTGATCCGGCCGATCAACAGCCAGCTGATGGTGAGCTTTCGCAACATCCGCATCTGGTTCGCGGGCAATATCGGGCTCGGTGTTGTCGCCATCCTCTATGGCATGCAGGCGCATCAGTCGCTCACTATTGCCAACCTGGCACTTTGTGCCCTGCTGGTGGTCTCCGGCGTTGCCATCCTCTATTCGATCTGGTTGGCAGCGGCCACCCTCGCCTTCTGGTTCACCAAAGTGGGCGAGGTCTCGATCATCGCCTATACGTTGATGGAAACGGGGCGCTTCCCGGTCAGCGCCTATCCGGCCTGGGCGCGTTTCACCCTCACCTATATCCTGCCCATCGCCTTCATCACCAATGTGCCGGCGGAAGCCGCCATGGGGCGGCTCGACTGGCAGGGCGCCCTGATCGGCCTTTGCGCCGCAGCGATAGCGCTGACTTTGGGCAATTTCTTCTGGCGCTTCGGCCTCTCACGCTATAGCAGCGCCAGCAGCTGAAGCGCGGCTGCGCAGGAAATCGGCCACAGCGGTTATTTCCGACCGTAAGCCACGCCGGCCCAATGGCGTCAGGATGAAATAGCCTTTGCCGCTTGGCTGATCACGATCCGACAGCGCAACGAGATCGCCCCGTTCGAGGAAGCGGTCGATGAAGGGCCGCCGGCCGATGGCGATGCCAAGCTGTTCCATCGCCGCCTGCAGGACCAGGCCTGATGTCTCCAGCCGCAGCATCTCCCGCCCGATGGCAAGGCCGCCGCGTTGCCGCCTTGCCTCCTGCCAGGACGACCATTCGTCAGGGTGTTGCAGATTTAAGATCAAGGGAATCTCCGCCGCGGCGGCGATCGACCGGGACCCGAGCTGCCGGGCAATGTCCGGATGGGCGACGGGAACGATATATTCCTCCAGCAGCGGTTCGATCCGTGCCCGCGGCCAGGCGCCCGCGCCATAGCGAATGGCGATATCGATCTCGTCGCGATCAAGATCGGCCAGATCGCTGGATGTCATCACGGCGATGGCAACATCGGGCAAGGCCCGGCGCAGGGCGCCAAGCTGCGGCACCAGCCAGAATTCCGCCAAAGCCGGCACCAGGCTGATCCGCACCAGAAGGCTCTCGCGCGCGGCGAGGCTCAATGTCGCATCGGCGATCTCCCGGTGGGCCTGGCGGACCACGGCGAGATAAGCGCGGGCGGCGGGCGTCAGCTTGATCTGGCGATGGCCACGCTCGAAGAGATCGAGGCCAAGATCGCGCTCCAGTTGGCGGATCTGGAAGCTGATCGCCGATTCCGTCACTTTCAGTTCCTGCGCCGCCTTCTTGAAACTGAGCAGCCGGCCCGCCGCTTCGAAGGCGCGCAAAGCGGCGCTGCCGGGAAAACCAGCCTGGGCCAGTGCGGCACTCGATCGGCTCTTGGCTCCGGATTTGCGGCGATCACTGGTCATGGCGCGGCTTGGCATCACGGTCTCCGGCATGGTTGCATCAGACGGAGCGGTGCCATTTCCCGGCACCTGCCTCACGGTTCGGACGAGTTTAACTCGTGTGAAAACCCGGCGGAACTCGTTTGTGCGCACGAGCCTCCGGCTCGACATTCAGAGGAAATCATCTCCGCTTTCCAGGACGCCCCGATCATGCGCCATTCAGCCATTCCCTCCGCCCCGGCAAAATCACCGCTCGAGATCACCCTCTTCTTCACCGCCTTCGTCGCCGTGACCTATGGCTTTGGCATCTATCTCTTCGCCGCTTTGGTGCCGGATATGCGCCAGAGCCTCGGTTTCGGCTACGGAACGGTGGGCCTTGCCACCGGCATCGCCCAGGCCGGCTTCCTGGTGGCGTCATTGCTCAGCGGTGTCCTGGCCCCGGTGATCGGCACCAGCCGCCTGATCTTCGGCTCGGTGATCCTGTCCGGCATTGGCCTGCTGCTGATGAGCCGGTTGAGCGGCGCCGGCGAAATGACGGTGGTGTTGACGCTGATGGGTGCGGCAGCAGCCAGCGTCTGGGTGCCAATGGTTGGGGTCTGCCAGCAGGTGATCCCGGCCCGCCATCACGGCAAGGCCTTGGGCCTGATGTCGAGCGGTACCAGCTATGGCGTCTTCGTCAACGGCTTGATCGTGCCGCCTCTGCTGACATCCTTTGGCTGGCCGAGCGTCTGGCTGACGACTGGCGTGCTGACATCGCTGCTCCTGCTGGCGACGCTGTGGCGGCTGCGTGGCCTGGACCGGAC
>DATMUQ010000416.1:0-5404 GCA_035563795.1 Terriglobales bacterium
CAGCCGCTTCTTCGGCGTACCTGCTGTCGCCTTCTGCCTCTCGATGGCGTCCTGGCCGACAAAGCGCACCGGCTTATTGAAGTCACAGATGAAGGCAAGCCCGGCTTCGACCGGTGTATCGTCGGTGCCGATATCATGGCCCCAATGGCGATAGCCCTTCTCGAGACGGAGCGCATCCATTGCATGCATGCCGGCTGGTTTGACACCGAGATCGGCGCCTGCCGCCAGCAACTGATCCAGCACCCCACGGGCGTAATCACCGGGGAGATAGAGCTCCCAGCCGAGTTCGCCGACATAGGAGATGCGCACGGCCAAAGCTTCCGTGGCGCCGATGACGATCTTCTGCGCGGCGCCGAAAGGAAAGGCGGCATTGGAGAGATCGGCATCACTAAGGCGGTTGATCAGTTCCCGGCTGTTCGGCCCCATGACGCCGACGGTGCCGAATTGCGTGGTGATGTCCTCGATCTGAACCCGCGCGCCGGATGTCAAGCTTGATTTCAGATAATGCAGATCGCGGGTCGCCGTGGCCGCGGCTGTGGTGATCATGAAGCGCTCTTCAGCAAGTTTGATCACCGTGAGATCCGCCTCGATCCCACCCCGCTTATTGAGCCATTGGGTATAAGCGGCACGGCCGGTCACGCCGACATTGGCGCTGGAGAGGCGCTGCAATTCCCGTTCGGCATCCGGCCCCGTCACCAGGAACTTGGCGAAGGTGGAGAGATCGAACAGGCTCACTTTTTCGCGAGTGTTGCGGCATTCGGCGGCGCAATAATCAAACCAGTTCTGTTTGCCGTAGCTGTATTTATAGACCGGCTCAACACCCTTCGGCGCATACCAGTTCGGCCGCTCCCAGCCGGCGACCTCACCGAAACAGGCGCCCAATTCCTTCCAGCGATCATAGAACGGCGTGAGGCGCACCTGGCGCGAGGTCTCGAACTGGCGATAGGGCCAATGCATGGCATAAAGAAGCCCGAGTGCTTCCGAGACACGCGGCACCAGGAAGCTCTTGCGGCTCTGATGGGGCGAGAAGCGGCGGATATCGACGTCCCAGAGATCGAAGGGCGGCTCACCCTCGGTGATCCAATGGGCCAGCGCCATGCCGGCGCCGCCGCCCGACTGGATGCCGATCGAGTTGAAGCCGGCGGCGACAAAGAAGTTTCTCAGCTCCGGTGCCTCACCCAGGCAATAGCGCTGATCGGCGGTGAAGCTTTCCGGTCCATTGAAGAACTTGCGGATGCCGACTTTCTCCAGACTGGGAACGCGGTGCATGGCGCCTTCCAGGATCGGCGCGAAATGGTCGAAATCCTCCGGCAGTTCATCGAAGCAGAAATCCGCTGGGATGCCGTTCATGCCCCAAGGCTTGGCCTTGGGTTCGAAGGCGCCCAGGAGCAGCTTGCCGGCATCTTCCTTGTAATAGGCGCAGGCATCCATATCGCGCAAAACGGGGACGTCGGCGGTCATGCCCTCCATCGGCTCGGTCACGATGTAGAAATGCTCGCAGGCCTGCAGGGGAATATTGACACCAACCTGCTCGCCGATATTGCGCGCCCACATGCCGGCGCAATTGACCACCTTCTCGGCGCGGATGATGCCCTGGTCGGTCTCGACGCCGACTGCGGCGCCGTTCTCGACGATGACGCGTTTCACCAGCGTATCCTCGAAGATCTTGACGCCCTTCTGGCGGGCGCCACGGGCCAGGGCCATGGTGGTATCGGCGGGGTTGCACTTGCCGTCCTTCGGATACCAGATGGCGCCGATCACATCATCGACATTGAGCAGTGGCCATTTCTTCTTCAACTCGGCAGCGCTGATCTCCTCGGCGATGACGTCGAAGCCGCGCAGCATGGCTGCACCCCGGCGAAATTCCTCCCAGCGCTCGCCATTCGTGGCAATGGAGAGCGAGCCCGGCTGCACGAAGCCGGTCGCCTGGCCGGTTTCCTGTTCCAGGGTCGTGTAGAGATCGACCGTGTATTTCGCGAGGCGTGTGAGGTTCTGGGTATAGAGCGAGGACCGCACCAGCCCCGCCGCATGCCAAGTCGTGCCGCTGGTCAGCTTCTTGCGCTCGAGGAGAACCGTATCGGTCCAGCCGAGCTTGGCCAGATGATAGGCAACGGAACAGCCGACAATGCCACCACCAATGATGACGACACGGGCTTGGGTTGGTAGGGACATGTGCGTGATCCTCTATGCATTCTTCAGTTTTGCCCCCTCCCTGGCCCTCCCCCTTGAGGGGGAGGGGATAGAAATGAGTGAGGCATTCTTTTTCTTACCCCTCCCCCGAGGCGGGGGAGGGTTGGGGCGGGGGTTACATCCGCAACCGCTCATTCCTCGGATCATAAAGCGGCTCTTCCGCCACCACCGCCTTGCGCTTTTCGCCCAGCACCAGCACCTCGAGCTCCGTCCCGGGCTTAGCGAGATCTGTCCGCACATAAGCGAGCGCGATGCTTTTCTGCAGCGTATGGCCATAACCACCAGAGGCGACAAGGCCCACATATTGATCGCCGAGATAGACCGGCGAGCAGGTCGGTGCGTCGCAATCCTTGGCGTCGCTCAAGAGCAGCGGCACGAAACGTTCCTTCGGTCCCTTGCTGCGTTCCGCGGTCAGCGCCTTCAGCCCCTTGAAATCCGGCTTCTGGAAATCGACGAAGCGGTCGAGGCTCGCCATCAGCGGGGTATATTCATGGGTCATGTCGCTCTTCCAGCCGCGATAGCATTTTTCAAGGCGCAGGCTGTCCATGGCATACATGCCGAAATCCGCGATGCCATGCTGCTCGCCGGCCGCCCAGAGCGCCTCGTAGATCGCGACCATGTTCTCAACCGGGCAATGCAACTCCCAACCGAGCTCGCCCACGTAATTCACACGCAGCGCCAGCATGTGGGCGAAGCCGATCTCGATCTCCTGTGCGGAGAGCCAGGGGAAAGCCTTGTTGGAGAGATCGGTTTCGGTAACGGCCCCCAGCACCTCACGGGCCTTTGGCCCCGCGAGAATGAGCGAGCCCATCCGTGCCGAGAGATTGGTCAAGGTCACCGAGCCATCGCCGGGGAGATATTTCTCGATCCAATCGATGTCGTGCCATTCGGCGGCGGCGGCGCTGATCAGGTAGTAGCGGTTCTCGTCGAGCTTGGTGATGGTGAATTCGCTGACGATGCCACCCTTGTCGTTCAGCATGTAAGAAAGCGTGATGCGGCTCAGCTTCGGCAGCTTGCCGCAGATCATGCGGTCGAGCCAGGCCTCGGCGCCCGGGCCGCTGATCTCGAATTTGGTGAAACCGCCGAGATCGAGAATGCCGACTCGCTCGCGCACGGCTCGGCATTCGGCGGCGACAGCGTCATGCCAGTTGGTGCGGCGGAAGCTCGGCTGCGGTGTCTGCGGGCCATCCGGCAACGGGAACCAGGCAGCGCGTTCCCAGCCGCCGCGGGCGCAGAAATTGGCGCCCTTGGCTTTCAAGCGGTCATAGAGCGGCGTGGTCTTCGCCGGGCGTCCGGCGGGCCATTCATTATTGGGGAAGGCGATCGCGTATTCGTTCTGATAGAGCTCGATCGCCTTGTCGATGACATAGCTCTTCGTCGCGTAATTGGTGTAGCGCCGCGGATCCAGCGACCAGAAATCCCATTCCGGCTCGCCATGGGCGATCCATTCGGCGACGGTCTTGCCGGCGCCACCCGATTGCGCGATGCCGAAGCTGAAGCAGCAACACTGGTAGAAATTCTTCAACCCGTGCGCCGGGCCGATATAGGGATTGCCATCCGGCGAATAGGGAATCGGCCCGTTGATCACCCGTTGCACGCCGACCTTGCCCAACAGCGGCACGCGGCCGATCGCCGCCTCGATATAGCTTTCCAGGCGCTCGAGGTCGTCGGGATAGAGCTGATAGGCGAAGTCTGCCGGGATACCATCGCGCCAATGCGCCTGGGCCCGCTCCTTCTCATAGGGACCGAGGATGAGGCCGGCGCGTTCCTGGCGCAGGTAATAGCTGACATCCGGGTCGCGCATCAGCGGCAGCTTGCCATCATAGGCCTCAAGCTCCGGAATGGTCTCGGTGACGAGATATTGATGCGACATGGAAATGATCGGCAGATACTGGCCGACCATCGCCATCACCTCGCCGGCACGGTAGCCGGCGGCGTTGACGACGATCTCGCAGCTGATCTCGCCCTTGTCGGTCTTCACCAGCCAGCCGCCATCGGCGCGTTGCTCAAGACCCGTCACCTTGGTGAAACGCTGGATGCGGCAGCCCTTGTCCTTGGCGCCTTTCGCATAAGCCTGGGTCAGCTGGCTGGGGTCGATATCGCCGTCATAGGGGTCCCAAAGGCCGCCAACGAGATCGTGCATCTCCATGAAGGGATATTTGGCCTTGATATCGGCCGGGGTGAGCAGCTCGAAGTCGATGCCCTGGGCGCGCGCCATGGCGGCAACATGCTTGTACTCGTCCATGCGGTCTTGCGTATGGGCGAGGCGGATCGAGCCGGTGATGTGATAGTTGATCGGGTAATCGACCTCATCGCCCAGCCTGGCATAGAGCCTGGTCGAATGGCGCTGCAGCTTGATGACGTTCCAGCTGGTCGAGAAGTTCGGGCAATTCCCCGCCGCATGCCAGGTCGAGCCGGAGGTAAGCTCGTCGCGTTCGAGCAGCAGGCAATCGGTCCAGCCGAGCTGCGCCAGGTGATAGAGCGCGCTACAGCCGACGGCCCCGCCGCCGATGATCACCACGCGCGCATGATCGGTCATTGTCCCCTAACTCCCGCCTAGTTTATTGGCCCGGCCTCCCATGGCGAGGTCGGGCTTTCTTTGGCTCCAGTCTCGCGGCCGCCCGGGCCGCTGGCAACTGCCGCAAGTGTCGTGCTGGCATGAGATCAAGTCATGCGTCGTGGCGTCCGGGCATTTTTCAGCCCGGTTGGCCAGGGCCGCAAGCGAGATGATTTCATTGATCCATGAACTGGATTCACGTGGCTAGAGCGCGTTTAGAAGTTGGTGGCGCTCCACAGTGTCTACCCTCCTGTCACCCTCGGACTTGATCCGAGGGTCCATAGCGGAGGCGGGGAGATAGGCAGGAGGGTAGATAGATGGTCAGTGTTGCCTAACTTCAGGCGCAAATCAGCCGCAACCGGTCCTGGCGGGGCTGGCGGCCGAAGGCCTTGGCGTAGCAGCGGGAGAAATGCGACAGCGAGACGAAGCCGAGGGCGACCCCGACCTCGGTGATGCTCATCTCCGTCTGGTGCAGCAATTGCCGCGCCTTCAGCAGGCGGCGCTGCATGGCGAATTGACCGGGCGGCATGCCGAACTGGCGCTTGAACAGGCGCTGCAGCTGCCGGGGGCAGATGCCGACCTCGTCGGCCAGGTCTTCGGTCGAGAGCGGCTCGGCGAGATTGGCCTCGATCATCTCGATCGCCCGCAGCAGCGAGC
>DATMUQ010000417.1:0-2540 GCA_035563795.1 Terriglobales bacterium
TGCGCGAGGATGCTGAGGGCCTGGCAACGGAACTGACCCGGCAACAGGGCAAGCCGCTGGTCGAAGCCAAGAGCGAACTCGCCACCTGCGCCGATGTCATCGAGTGGTATGCCGAGGAGGCACGCCGCATCTATGGTCGGCTCATCCCGGCGCGCCTGCCGAACGTGACCCAGAGCGTGGTACATGAGCCGATCGGCCCGGTTGCCGCCTTCTCGCCCTGGAACTTCCCGGGTTCTCAGGCCGCCCGCAAGATCGCGGCCTCGATCGCGGCCGGTTGCTCGATCATCATCAAGGGACCGGAAGAGACACCGGGTCCGATCGTCGGCATCGCCCAGGCACTGAACCGCGCGGGTCTGCCGGCCGGCGTGCTCAATCTTGTCTTCGGGCGCCCGGCAGAGATTTCCGAATATCTCATCCCCTCGCCCATCATCCGCAAGGTCTCCTTCACCGGCTCGGTGCCGGTCGGCAAGCATCTCGCGGAACTGGCGGCGCGTTCCATGAAGCCGACGACGATGGAACTGGGTGGCCATTCACCGGTCATCCTGTTCGAGGATGCCGATCTCGATCTGGCGACCCGGCAGATGACGGCCTTCAAGTTCCGCAATGCCGGCCAGGTCTGCATCTCGCCCACCCGGTTCTTTGCCCATCAGTCGATCTACGACCGCTTCGTCGATGCCTTCGGCAAGGCGGCGCGCGAGGTCAAGGTCGGTGATGGCCTCGATCCCAGTTCACAGATGGGGCCGCTCGCCAATGGCCGCCGGGTCGAAGCGGTCGACGCCTTGATCCAGGAAGCCGTCAGCGATGGTGCCCGGCTGGTTGCCGGCGGCCGGCGGATCGGCAATCGCGGCTATTTCTATGAACCGACGGTGCTGGCCGACATCCCGCCGCAGAGCCGCATCCTGCATCACGAGCCCTTTGGTCCAGTGGCCCTGATCGCCTCTTTCGCAAACGACGAAGAAGCCATCAGTCGCGCCAATGACACGGCCTACGGTCTCGCTGCTTATGCCTATACGACCTCGGCCAAGCGCTCGGAACTGGCCGCCAGATCACTCGAAGCCGGGATGATCTCCATCAACCAAACCGGCCTCGGCCCGATCGAGACGCCGTTCGGCGGCATCAAGGAAAGCGGCTATGGCCGCGAAGGCGGCAGCGAAGGCATCGAGGCCTATCTGCAGACCAAGTTCGTCAGCTCGGCTGCGTGATCTGTCCCGGCGGTTGAGCCAAAAGAGCTACCGACGCAAGATAATAGTGAACGGCCCGGTTGCACCCCATGCGGCCGGGTCGTTCTCTATCGCGCAGCCACAAGCGCTGCTTGCGGTACCTCAAACAATTCTTGTCCGCACCTGCACGAACGAGAAAACTGCTGTGCGCCGAAAGATATCTTGTATGGAAAGATGGCCCGCGAGAAAGTACCGTTAGATGTACGATCAGCGCTGACATCTTAGGCACGCTACTTTCCGGCCGGTCGCGCAACGAAAGCGAAGTCCCCATGGCCCCGACGTTACAGACAGAGACAAGCCAGGCGCCGGCGGTTCAAGCTAATCGGCTCCGTAATTTCCTCCGCGATCTTGCGCAGCTGGTCGAGGACGAGCGCGACGAGGCAGCGATCCTGTCAAGCGGCACCGGCTTGCTGAAAGGGCTGATCGCGGCCGATGACTGGCTCGACGGAGCCTTCGCCACGCCGCATCCCGATCGTTATCAGCAGAATCTTCTCCATGCCGATCCGCGTGGCCGGTTTTCCGTCGTGAGCCTCGTCTGCGGTCCGAACCAGTTTACGCCGATCCATGACCATACGGTCTGGGGCCTGATTGGTGTCCTGCGCGGGGCCGAGCGTTCGCAGCACTATACCCGGCGCGAAAGCGGTGAGCTGGTGGCCGGGAAGATCTCGCATCTCGGCCAAGGCGATATCGAAGCGGTGTCGCCACGGATCGGCGATATTCACCAGGTTTTCAACGCGTCTGCCGACCGCCCGTCAATCAGCATCCATGTCTATGGGGCTAATATCGGCGCCATCCGCCGCAGCGTCTATGCCGGCGACAGCACATGCCGGGAATTTGTCTCCGGCTATTCCAACGCCTATCTGCCCAATATCTGGGACCCTTCCAAGGAGTAACCCGCCTCATGGCCAGTTTTCCGACGCGCAGCTACGCGGATATCCGCGCTGCCCTGCTCGACCGGCGTGAAGTCGCCTTGCTGGACGTCCGCGAAGAGGCCGTCTTCGCTGACGCGCATCCGCTTTTCGCTGCCAACATTGCGCTGTCCAGGCTGGAGCTTGACATCCTGGCACGCGTGCCGCGGCTGGATACGCCGATCACCGTCTATGATGATGGCGAAGGGCTGGCCGAGCGCGCCGCGGCCAAGCTGAAGGAATTGGGCTATACCGATGTCACTTTGCTGGCCGGTGGACTTGCCGGCTGGCGGCGCGATGGCGGCGAGATCTTCCAGGATGTCAACGCGCCGAGCAAAGCCTTCGGCGAGCTCGTCGAATCGCAGCGCCATACGCCGTCACTCTCCGCCGAGGAAGTGAAAGCGCTGATCGA
>DATMUQ010000418.1:0-2071 GCA_035563795.1 Terriglobales bacterium
TACAACATCCTGCTAACCCGGCTCTCTCGGATACAAAATGATGCGTGTGATTCGGCGTTCTCATCTCGTTGTGGGAACGCTTTTGCTTCTCCTGACGGCCGGCTGCAGTACCACCAAGGTCGCGACCGAGCAGCCGGCGACACCCGGCGCCCCGCAGCAGCCGCAGCCCTATAAGGTCGGTAAGCCTTATCAGGTCGACGGCGTCTGGTATTATCCGAAAGTCGAGATGGATTACGACGAGACGGGTATCGCCTCGTGGTACGGACCGGGTTTCCATGGTCAGTACACCGCCAATGGCGAGGTCTATGACCAGAATGCGCTGACCGCCGCCCACAAGACCTTACCGCTGCCCTCCATGGTCCGGGTCACCAACCTGGAAAACGGCCGCTCGATCGAGGTCCGGGTCAATGACCGCGGCCCCTTCGTCAACGGCCGCATCATCGACCTCACGCGCCGTGACGCCCAATTGCTCGGCTTCATCGACCAGGGGACCGCCAAGGTCCGCGTCCAGGTGATGAAGGAAGAGAGCATTGCCCTGGCCGCCCAGGCTTCGGGGCAGGGCGGGGAGAATGCCGGGCCGAAGCCGGTCGCGGCCCCTGCCGGTGCCGTGGCCGCGACGCCGCTGCCACCGATCGGCCAGCCGCAGCCGCCAGCTACCTCCGCGACAGTGCCGGCTCCGGCTACGCCGCCCAGCAAGAGCGTGCTCGGCCAGATTGTCGTGCCGCAGCCTGACGGCAAGGTCCAGGTGCAGCCGGTCAGCCCGACCAATATCTTCATCCAGGCCGGCGCCTTCACCCGCCAGTCCAATGCCCAGTCACTGACCAGCAAGCTATCCGCCTTTGGCCCAGTCCGCATGATCCCGGTCCAGGTCGGCAACCAGCTATTCTACCGCGTCCGCATTGGCCCCCTGGCCGGCGTCGATCAGGCGGACCAGGTGCTGCAGAAGGTCATCCATTCCGGCCAGACCGAGGCGCGGATCGTCGTCGATTGAGCGACGGCGAACCACGCTCGGAGACAGACAAACTGATTGACCAACAATGCCGTCGTTGCGCTTGACCTGCCGCCTGAATTGCCGCAGCTTGCGAACCGATACGGTCCCGATTTTGCCTTACGACTCAGGTGCTTCCATGAATAATCCCCGCCGCCGTGCCGCCCTTGCAGCTCCGCTCATTCTGGCCGGACTGATGGCCGCCGCGGCGCCGACTGCCTCGGCTCTCGCGGATGATATCCAGACCGACGCACAGCACGCCTATATCGTCGATTTCCAGACCGGCGCGGTGATTTACGACAAGGGTGGCGACGAGCGGATCCCGCCGGCCTCGACCAGCAAGCTGATGACCATCTACCTGCTGTTCGACGCCCTGAAGCGCGGCGACGTCAAGCTGACCGACACCTTCCATGTCAGCAAGAAGGCCTGGGCCACCCAAGGCTCGAAGATGTTCGTCGAGATCAACTCCGACATCGCCGTCGAGGACCTCATTCGCGGCATCATCATCCAGTCCGGCAACGATGCCTGCGTCGTCGTCGCCGAAGGTCTGGCCGGCAGCGAGGAAGCTTTCGCCGAGCGGATGACCTCCAAGGCCAAGGAACTCGGCATGACCGGCAGCCACTTCGTGGACGCCTCCGGCCTGCCGGATCCCGAGCAGTATATGACCGCCCATGATCTCGAGATCCTGGCCCACCACCTGATCACCGACTTCCCGGATTACTACCATTATTTCTCCGAGAAGGAGTTCACCTGGCACGGCATCAAGCAGGGCAACCGCAACCCGCTGCTCTATCGTGCCGGCTCCGGCGTCGACGGGTTGAAGACCGGCCATACCGAGGAATCCGGCTTCAGCCTGGTGGCCTCGGCGATCCGCGATAATCGTCGTGTCATCGTCGTCGCCCAGGGCATGAACAGCATGCAGAACCGCGCCGATGCCGGCGGCGACCTGATCGACTGGGTGTTCCGCGAGACCGCCAATTACACCATCGCCACCAAGGGTGCGATCCTCGCCGAGGCGCCGGTCTGGATGGGCAAGGCGCCGACCGTGCCGCTGACCGTGCCGGCCGATCTAGTCGCCACCTT
>DATMUQ010000419.1:0-10200 GCA_035563795.1 Terriglobales bacterium
GAGCTGGTCCGGTTCCATGTTATAGGCGGCAGCCCGCTGTGCCCGCCACTCACCCGACCAGATGCGCGAGCCGCGCAGAACCGCATCGGGATTGACGACATTGACGCGGATGCCGAATTCGGCGCCTTCCAAGGCGAGGCAGCGGGCGAGATGAATCTCGGCTGCTTTCGCTGTGCAATAGGCCGAGGCATTGACCGAAGCGGCGAGACCGTTCTTCGACGCGATGAAGACCATCGACCCACCAAGCTTCTGCCGCTTCATCAGGCGGAAGGCCTCGCGCGAAACCAGGAAATAGCCCTTGGCGAGGATATCCATGTTGCGGTCCCAGACCGCGAGCTCCGTCTCATCGATGGGCGCCGCCGAAGAGATGCCGGCATTGGAGACGAGAATGTCGAGGCCGCCATATTCCTTGGCCGCCAAGCGGAAACTGTCGATCACCGCCTGCTCGCTGGTGACATCGACGACGCTTGCCCGCACCTGATCGGCGCCATAGACCTTGGCAAAAGCAGCCCGGGTCTCATCGAGCAGGGCTACGTCTATATCCGCCAGCACCACGCAGGCACCTTCCGAGAGCAGCTTGGCGGCGATCGCCTTGCCAATGCCGCCTGCTCCGCCCGTCACCAAGGCGATGCGGCCGGCGAGCGATTTCGGCTTCGGCATGCGCTGCAACTTTGCCTCTTCCAGCAGCCAGTATTCGATGTTGAAGGCTTCCTGTTCGGGGAGGCCCACATAGGTATCGACGCCAGCGGCGCCCCGCATGACGTTGATCGCATTGACATAGAACTCGCCGGCGATGCGCGCCGTCGCCTTGTCACGGGCGAAGGTGATCATGCCGACCCCGGGCACCAGATAGACGACGGCATTGGGATCGCGCATGGCCGGGCTGTCGATGTGCTTGCAGCGGTCGTAATAAGCGGCGTAATCGGCGCGATAGGCGGCGATACTGGCATCCAGCGTCTCGATCACGGCGTCGAGATTGGGTGCCGCCGGATTGAAGGGAATGACCAGCGGCTTGATCTTGGTGCGCAGAAAGTGATCGGGACAGCTGGTGCCGAGCTGTGCCAGCGCGGTCAGGTCCTTGCTGTTGACGAATTCCAGCACGCTCGCCTGGTCGTCGAAATGGCCGGCCTTGCGCTCCCCCGCACCGATACGGGCGCGGATCTCCGGCATCAACCGCGCGGCAATCGCGGCGCGATCTGCCGCTGGCAGCGGTTGCGCTGTGGCACCCCCGAAATGCTGCTTGCCCTGCAGGCGCTCGGCAAACCAGCGGATGGCGATGTTGATGATGCGGAGCGTCGTCTCATAGCAGTCGCGCGACGTCTCGCCCCAGGTGATGACGCCATGAGCCTCGAGCACGACACCCTTGGCGTGGGGATGGGCCTTGGCGAAAGCGGCGAGATCGAGGCCGAGCTGGAAGCCGGGCCGGCGCCAGGGCAGCCAGCCGATCTCGTCGCCGAAAATCTCCTGGGTCAGCGCCTTGCTGTTCTGCGTTGCTGCAATCGCGATCAGCGCATCGGGATGCATATGATCCACATGACGGTACGACAGATAGGCATGCAGCGGCGTATCGATCGAGGCCGCGCGCGGATTGAGATTGAAGGTGCAATGGGGCAGATAGCCCACCATCTCGTCTTCGTGTTCGGCGCCGCGATAGATCTTCTGCAACTGCTGCAGCTTCTCCATATAGAGTGTCGCGAAACCGTCGAGCTTCATGGTGCCGACATCGCCGCCGGAGCCCTTGACCCAGAGCACGTCGACGTCGCTACCCGTCAGCGGATCCGGCTGCAGGATCTTCGCCGAGGTATTGCCGCCGCCGTAATTGGTGATGCGCTTGTCGGCGCCCAGCAAATTGGAGCGATAGAGCAGCAGGCCGGCTTCGTCCAAGCTCGCCGCCTTGGCACTGTCCCAGCGATTCTCCACGAGTTGGATCTCGGCCGTATCGGCCATGGCGCTGCCTCCCTCTCGATATGACTGATATGGCTGTTGCGGATCTGAAGATGACCCCGCCTTGGTCCAAACCATCGCGCAGGCTCGGGAGACTGTCAATCACATTTGCGCAAATATGATCATATTGCGATGCAACATGATCAATTAAGATTATTCTTGATTGACAGTCGCGCGAAATCCGTCATCCTCAAGGGCAATGGGGAGGTTGGTTGCGCATGCATGAGCGTGAGCGTCATCGCATCATTTTAAGCGCGGTCCAGGAACGGCCGGTCATCACCGTGCAGGATGTGGCCGAGCTGACCGGCGCCTCCGAAGCGACGATCCGGCGCGATTTCGCCGCCCTCGCCCAGCAGGGACGCATCCGCAAGGTGCATGGCGGCGCCGAAGCCGCGCAACCCGGCGGCATCCTCTCCGCCCGCTCCTTCAGCCAGAGTGTCGGCGTCTATTCGGCGCAGAAGCGCGCCATCGCCCGTGAAGCTGTGAAGCTCTGCCGCGAAGGCGAGGCCATCATCATCAATGGCGGTACCACCACCTTCCAGATGGTGCATTACCTGTCCGGCCGGAAGCTGGAGGTCTTCACCAACTCCTTCCCGATCGCCGAGCATCTGCTGAAGCATTCCGCCTGCCGCGTCATGCTGCCGGCCGGCACCATCTACCGCGAGCAGAGCATCATCCTGAGCCCGTTCGAGAATGACGGCATCGGCCATTTCTATGCCCGGCACATGTTCATGGGCGCCCAGGGCGTCTCGGCGCTCGGCATCATGGAAGCGGATTCGCTGATCATCCAGTCGGAACAGCGCCTGATGCGCCAGGCGGAAGAACTGGTGCTGCTGGTCGATTCCAGCAAATTCGGTGCCCGTTCCAGCCTGGTGCTCTGCCCGCTGGAACGCGCCACCACCATCATCACCGATGACGGCATCAATGACGAGGCCCGGCGCCTGATCGAGGATACCGGCATCAAGCTCATCATCGCCAATCCGGACCAGGCAGCGGAACGAGAAGACAGCCAGGTCATTAGTCTGGCGACCTAGACGACCAACGGCACCAAGCCTGCAGCAATGAGGTGGTCGTCAAGAACCACGCAGATCGCAGTAACGAGCAAAACAACGCAATGATGCGACACATCGCAGTGATGCGATAACGGGGAGGAAAATCATGTTACTCAGCAGACGTCTCTTGCTTGCTACCACGCTTGCGACCGGCCTGGTCGCGGGTCCCTTCGCCGCTTTGCAGGCGGAAGCCGCCACGGTCAAGATCGCCCTCGTCGTCAAGGCGCTCGGCATCGGCTTCTTCGACGCCGCCCATAAGGGCGCCGAGGAAGCGGCCAAGGAGCTGGGCGATGTCGAGGTCATCTATACCGGCCCGACCAGCACCACGGCGGAAGGCCAGATCGAGGTCATCAATACCCTGATCGCCCAGAAGGTCGATGCCATCGCCATCTCCGCCAATGACAAGGATGCCCTGGTCCCGGTCCTGAAGAAGGCCATGCAGCGCGGCATCAAGGTGATCTCCTGGGATTCCGGCGTCGCCCCGGAAGGCCGGCTGATGCATCTCAACCCCTCCTCCAATCCGCTGATCGGCAAGATGTGCGTGAAGCTCGCCGCCGATACCCTGCCGGATGGCAAGGGTGACGTCGCCATCCTCTCGGCTTCCGCCACGGCCACCAACCAGAACACCTGGATCGAGGAAATGAAGAAGGTGCTGCCGCAATATCCCGGCATCAACCTCGTCAAGATCGCTTATGGCGACGACCTCGCCGATAAGAGTTACCGCGAGACCCAGGGCCTGCTGCAGAGCTATCCGAACCTGAAGGCGATCATCGCCCCGACCTCGGTCGGCATCGTTGCCGCCGCCCAGGCGGTGACCGATGCGAAGAAAGTCGGCCAGGTCTATGTCACCGGCCTCGGCCTGCCCTCGGAGATGGCCGGCCATGTGAAAGCCGGCGCCACCAAGTCCTTTGCCATCTGGAACCCGATCGATCTCGGTTATGCCGCGACCACCATCGCCTATAATCTCGTCAAGGGTAAGGCCGAAGCCAAGCCCGGCGCCGAGATCCCCATGGGCCGCATGGGCAAGGTGACGCTGGACAACAATGATGAGGGCGCCATGGCGGACCCCTTCGTCTATGACGCCAGCAATGTTGAGCAGTTCGCCAAGATTTTCTGATCGCGGCGATAACAGTTAGGAAACGACACACCGCTTTCCCCCTCACCCTGCCCCTCTCCCGCGAGGGGAGAGGGAACGCAGTTGCCAGCACCAAGCCGCTATACTTGCAGCTTAAGCGGATGTGCCGCGATACTGAATGCTGACCCGCTGCACTCCCTCTCCCCTCGCGGGAGAGGGTTGGGGTGAGGGGGCAAAGGCTGGATGGAGCAAGTTAGATATGCTGCAGACCGCTAGTTTGGAGGTGAATGCCATCGGCGCTCCCGCGCGCGTGCTGTTGCAGGCAGCAGCTCCTGCAGCGACGTTGCGTGACGGCGCCCCCCTACTGGCCCTGCGCGGCATCTCCAAATCCTTTCCCGGCGTCAAGGCCCTGCAGCAGGTCGAGCTCAGCCTCTATCCCGGCCGTGTCACCGCGCTGATCGGCGAGAACGGTGCCGGCAAGTCCACTCTAGTGAAGATCCTCACCGGCATCTATCAGCCGGAGGAAGGCGAGATCGCCCTCGACGGCGCAGCCCGGCACATCGCCAGCGCCGCCGAGGCGCAGGCCGCCGGCATCACCGCCATCCACCAGGAGACCGTGCTCTTCGACGATCTCTCGGTGGCAGAAAATATCTTTCTTGGCCATACGCCGCGGACCCGCTGGGGCTTCGTCGACTGGGCGGCGATGAACCGCCGCACCGCCGAGATCCTCGCCCGCATCGGCATCGCCCTCAATCCGACCACGCGTCTCAAGGATCTCTCGATCGCCCAGCGTCACCTGATCGCCATCGCCCGCGCTTTGTCGATCGATGCCCGCATCGTCATCATGGACGAGCCCACCGCAGCACTCAGCCACAAGGAAGTCGAGGACCTGTTCGCCATCGTCGCCCATCTGAAGGCAGCGGGAACGGCGATTCTCTTCATCAGCCATAAATTCGAGGAAGTCTTCCGCATCGCCGATGATTATGCCGTGTTCCGCGACGGCCGCGCGGTCGGCGCCGGCGCCCTCGCCGATATCACCCAGGCGGAACTGGTGCGCCTGATGGTGGGACGCAATGTCGACCATGTCTTCCCCAAGCAGGAAGTGGCGATCGGCCCGGTCGTGCTCTCCGTGGAGGACTACAACCACCCGACGGAGTTTGCCGATATCTCCTTCGAGCTGCGCCAGGGCGAGATCCTCGGCCTCTATGGCCTGATCGGGGCCGGCCGTTCGGAAGCCATGCAATCGCTCTTCGGCATCACCCGGCCGAGCAAGGGCCGTATCACCATCGATGGCCGCAGCCTGACACCGCATTCGCCGGACGAGGCGATCGGTGCGGGCATCGTCTATGTACCGGAGGAACGCGGCCGCCACGGCGCAGTCCTACCGCTGCCGATTGTCGAAAACATAGCACTCCCCTCGCTCAAGCGCCTGGCCCGGTCCGGCTTTCTGCGCCCCAAGGCGGAATTCGATCTCGCGCGTCTCTATGCTGAGCGGCTTGATCTCCGTGCCGCGTCGCTATCGCAACCGGTCGGTACTTTATCGGGCGGCAATCAGCAGAAGGTGGTGATCGGCAAATGGCTGGCGACGGCACCCAAGGTCATCATCCTCGATGAGCCGACCAAGGGTGTCGATATAGGCTCCAAGGCCGCCATCCATGCCTTCATGAGCGAGCTGGCGGCGGACGGACTCGCCGTCATCATGGTCTCCTCCGAGATCCCGGAGATCCTCGGCATGGCGGACCGCGTGCTGGTCATGCGCGAAGGCCGCATCGCCGCCCGCTTCCAGCGTGACGGTCTCAGTGCCGAAGACCTGGTGCGGGCCGCCACCGGCAATCTGGCGGGAGATGCGGCATGAACCGGATGAACGCGACGCCTCCTCGGAACCGCTTCACCCTCGCCGGCATGCTGGCGCAGCGCGAGATGCTGCTGCTGGCAGCGGTCATCATCCTGCTCGGTGCCATCGCCACCCGCTTTCCGTCCTTTCTGCTGCCCGGCAATCTCGCCAATGTGTTCAACGATACCGCCATCCTGTTGATTCTGGTGATCGGCCAGATGGTGGTGATCCTCACCCGCGCCATCGATCTCTCGACCGCCGCCAATCTGGCTTTGACCGGCATGATCTGCGCCTTGCTGAATGCCGCTTATCCCGATTTGCCGTTGGCAGCTTTGATCCTGGTGGCGGCCCTCTCCGGCCTCGTCCTCGGCGCGATCAACGGTCTCCTGGTCTGGAAGCTCGGCATGCCCTCGATCGTCGTCACCTTGGGCACGCTTACCATCTATCGCGGCCTCGCCTTCCTGATTTCCGGCGGCCGCTGGGTCAATGCCCATGAGATGAGCGCCAGCTTCCTCGGCTTCCCGCGGGCGGAAATCTTCGGCCTGCCGGTCCTGTCCTGGCTGTCGCTGATCGTCCTCGCCCTTGCCTGGTTCGGCTTCAAGCGCCTGACCGTCGGCCGCGACTTCTATGCGGTCGGTGGCAATCCCACCGCTGCCGTCTATGTCGGCATCGATGTCGGCCGCACCCGCTTCATCGCCTTCTGCCTCGCTGGTCTTCTCTCCGGCATCAGCGGTTATCTCTGGGTCTCGCGCTATGCCGTCGCCTATGTCGACATCGCCAATGGCTTCGAGCTCGACGTCATTGCCGCCTGCGTCATCGGCGGCATCTCGATCGCCGGCGGCATCGGCTCGGTCGGCGGCGCGATCCTGGGAGCACTATTCCTCGGCATCATCAAGAATGCCCTGCCGGTGATCAATGTCTCGCCCTTCTGGCAGATGGCGATCTCCGGCGCGATCATCATCATCGCCGTCATCATCAATGTGCGGGCCGAGCGCAGCCAGGGCCGGCGCATCCTGCGCCAACCGGCACCCGGCGCCGTGACCCAGGGAGCCTGACGATGACCGACACCGCATCGCATCGTCACATTCCGGACCGTCTCGAGCGCCCCTGGCAACGCCTGGCGAAAAGCTGGGAGGCTTTGCTCTTCGTCGTCCTGGTGGCGATCTTCGCCATCAACTGTGTCACCTCACCTTTCTTCCTCGATCCCTGGAATCTCTCCGACGCCACTTTCGACTTCACCGAGAAGGCGATCATGGCGCTCGCCATGACTTTCCTGATCATCGCCGGCGAGATCGACCTCTCGGTCGCCGCCATCATCGCCCTTGCCTCCACCGCCATGGGGGCCGCGGCCCAGAGCGGTGCCGGCAATGCCGAGTTGGTGGCGATTGGCCTTGGCGTTGGACTCCTCTGCGGTGCCTTCAACGGTTGGCTGGTGACGGGATTGCGCCTGCCCTCCATCATCGCCACCATCGGCACCATGAGCCTCTTCCGCGGCATCGCCTATGTGGTGCTGGGCGACCAGGTCTATAAAGGCTATCCGGCCGATTTCGCCTATTTCGGCCAGGGCTATGTCTTCTGGGCCTTCTCCTTCGAATTCGTCACCTTCCTGGCCCTCGCTGTGATCGCCGGCATCGTGCTCCATCGGACCATCTTCGGCCGCGTGATCTATGCCATCGGCAACAATCCGCTGGGTGCCCGCTTCTCCGGCATCAGGGTGACGCGGGTGAAGTTCATTCTCTTCCTGCTGACCGGCCTTGCCAGCGGCCTGGCCGCCGTCATGCTGACCTCCCGGCTGGGCGCCACCCGTCCTTCCATCGCTTTCGGCTGGGAATTGCAGGTGGTGACCATGGTGGTGCTGGGCGGGGTCAATATCCAGGGCGGCTCGGGCAGCATTCTCGGCGTTGTCATCGCCGCCTTCGTCATGGGCCTCGTCACCTTCGGCCTTGGGCTCCTCAATGTGCCGGGCATCGTCATGTCGATCATCATCGGCTTGATGCTGATCGCCGTCATTGCCCTGCCGATCGTCGCCCGGCGCCTGCTGCACCAGCGCAAGGCCGCCTGATGCCGGATCACACGACGCAGGAAAAGATCGCCTTCACCATGAAATTGCTGCCGGGCAAGGCGGCGGAATATGAACGGCACCACGACGCGATCTGGCCCGAACTGTCGGCGCTCTTGCGCGAGGCCGGGATCCGCGATTACTCGATCTATCTCGACGCAGGCAGTGATACGCTCTTTGCCGTGCTCTGGCGCCGCAAGGATCACGGCATGGGTGATCTGCCGCAGCATCCCGTGATGCGCAAATGGTGGGACCATATGGCCGATCTGATGCAGGTGAAACCGGATCACGAGCCGGTCACGATGCCGCTGCGGCAAGTCTTTCATCTGGACTGAGCGTCGATGCGCGAGGCTGCCGCCCCTTCCCCACGCTTCATCGCCGTGCTCGATATTGGCAAGACCAATGCCAAGGTCGTGCTGCATGACATCGCCAGCGGCAAGGATGTGATTAGTCGCAGCCTGCCCAATGCGGCCCGGCAGGACGGTCCCTATCCCCATGCCGATACGGAACAGCTGTTCGATTTCGCTTTGGCGAGCCTCGCCGATATCGCCCGTGAAGCACCAATCGATGCCATCTCCATCACCAGCCATGGCGCCTGCGCGGCACTGGTGCGGCAGGACCGGCTGGCATTGCCGATCCTCGATTACGAATATGAGGGGCCGGACGAAACGGCCGAAGCCTATGACCGCCGCCGTCCCGCTTTTGCCGAGACCTTCTCGCCGCGCCTGCCGGTCGGCCTCAATCTCGGTGCCCAGATCTTCTGGCAGCAGCAGTGCTTTCCGAAGGAATTCGAGCAGACGACGGCGATCCTCACCTATCCGCAATACTGGGCCTGGCGCTTGAGCGGTGTGTTCGCCAGCGAGGCGACATCGCTCGGCTGCCATACCGATCTCTGGGCGCCGATGACCGGCGATTTCTCGTCGCTGGTTGAACGCCAGGGCTGGCGTCCCCTATTCCCGCCGCTGCGCCGCGCTGCCGATGCGCTCGGCCCCTTGCTGCCGGCGCTAGCTCGAAAAATTGACCTAGCACAGCCAGTACCTGTTCATTGCGGCATCCATGATTCCAATGCCTCGCTGCTGCCGCATCTGCTGGATGAGGTGGCGCCGTTCTCGGTGGTCTCCACCGGCACCTGGGTGATCTGCTTTGCCGTCAACGGCTCCCTGCAGCATCTTGATCCGGCACGGGATACCCTGGCCAATGTCGATGCCTTCGGCCGGCCGGTTCCCTCGGCCCGCTTCATGGGGGGACGCGAATTCGCGCTGCTGAAGGAACGCCATCCGGACTGGCAGACGTCGACACCATTTGCCGTCGGGGATATCAGTGCGCTCCTCGAACGCCAGGTAATGCTGCTACCGAACATCATCCCGGGCAGCGGCCCCTTTCCTCATCGCAGCATGCAATGGCGCAACGATGTAGATGCGTCCTCATCGGCCCGCCAGATGGCAGCGGCCCTCTATCTCGCGCTGATGACAGAGACCTGCCTCGGTCTCATCAGTGCCGCCGGCCCGATCATGATCGAGGGACCCTTCGCTGCCAATGTCGCCTATTGCGAAATCCTCGCGACCTTGACCGGGCGTGAGGTGAAGCGCTGCATCGGCACGACCGGCACCAGCAGTGGTGCGGCCTTGCTGGCTGCTGGCGCGATAAAACGCCCGCAACCGCATTGGCCCGCTATCGATCCAACCAAGACGGGCATCGACCAGCGCCTGCTGCAGGCCTACGCAGCTGCTTGGCGCGCGGCAGCGGCGAGCTGACATAAAGCGATCAAAACTACCCCGCTAGTTCTGCATCAATGGAGGAAAGCCCCCTCACCCTGTCCCTCTCCCGCGAGGGGAGAGGGAACGCTGTTTCTAGCAACCATTCACCTAAGAATTTGACCGAGCAATCTTCACCGGACTCATCTCTGATCAACGGAAGATCCGTAAGTACCGAGACCCGCTTCTTGCAGGTCACAATGGACGCGGACAGCAGCGTCCCCTCTCCCCTCGCGGGAGAGGGACAGGGTGAGGGGGGCTCAGGCATGATAGTTGATTCAGTACGCTGGTAATCAGCCGCCGGATCGCCTCAGAACTCAACCAGCTTGCCGGTGCGTACACTTTCATCGGCGGCGAGTGCGATGCGCAGGCTGTTGATCGCATCCTGCAGGTGGTCGGTCATGTCGCGGTCGTTGCGGATGGCGTCGAGGAACAGGCGCTGCTCGCGTTCGCAGAGGTCCTGGTGGCCGGGCTCGTCCGCC
>DATMUQ010000420.1:0-3363 GCA_035563795.1 Terriglobales bacterium
AACCCGCGGCCGGCACCGGTGATCACCAGCACCCGCAACTCGTCTTCCATCGCCAGATCCGACAAGGCATCGCCGATCTCGCTCAGCATCTCGATCGTCAGGCTGTTGAGCTTGTCCGGCCGGTTGAGAGTCAGCGTCATGACAGGGCCAGTGCGGTTCAGGAGAATCGAGCTATCGGTCATGTCTTCCCAGTTTCCATTTGTCAGTATGTACCGCCGGTTCCGGTCTAAGCGGGACGCTGCGGCACAATGCCTCTCGACCTTTATCCGGCTATCCTGTTACCGCTTGCACGATCGCGATAGCCAGACCGGTCGCTTCGAGGCGATAATGCCATAGAGCCGTATCGGTAACAGGCTTTTCTTTCATGGGTGGGCTCCCGCTGGCGGCATCGGAATGTGGGAATATGGCACTGACACAAAATGAATCGGTCCGGGATGGCAACGTCGGTCGTCTCGTTGCTCTCAGCACGGTCGGCGCCGGTATCAGCGGCGCGATGGGGGTCGGTTTCGGCGCTTTTGCGGCGCATGGATTGGCGAGCCTGGGTGATCCGGCCATTGTCGAGTGGGTGAAGACGGGTGCCAGTTATCAGTTGTGGCACGCGGCAGCGTTGCTGGGTCTTGCCTGCCTCGCCGGGCGCTTGACGATCGGTTTGTTGCGTGCCGTTGCCATCTGCTTTTTCCTGGGTGCACTTCTGTTCGGCGGCAGCCTCTATGTGCTGGCGCTCTTGCACTGGTCCTGGGTGGTGTTCGTGACGCCGATTGGCGGTATGCTGATGTTGATCGGTTGGGCGCTGCTGATCATCGGCGGCTGGCGCCACGGCGAGGGGAGTGCGTGATGACGCGAACCGCCTTGATCACCCATGCGGCCTGCCTCGAGCATGATACCGGGCGTGGCCATCCCGAGCGCATCGATCGCCTGCGTGCAGTGTTGGGTGCCCTACGGGGACCGGCATTTGCCGCTTTGCAATGGATGCAAGCGCCAGCGGCGGAGCGTGCTGCGATCGAGCGGATCCATGATGCGGATTATGTCGAGGAAGTCTTTGCCGCCATCCCGGCGGAAGGCCATGCCATGCTGGATGGCGATACGATCGTCTCGCCTGGTTCCGGCGAAGCGGCGCTGCGCGCGGCGGGAGCAATCATCGCCGCAATCGACCAGTTGGCAGCAGGGACGATCGACAACGCCTTCTGCGCCGTGCGGCCGCCGGGACATCATGCCGAGGCCGACCGCGCGATGGGTTTCTGCCTCTTCAACAACGTGGCGATCGGTGCTGCCCATGCGCGGGCAGTGCATGGCTGGAACCGCGTCGCGGTGATGGATTTCGACGTCCATCACGGCAATGGCACCCAGCACAGTTTCGCCGCCGATAGCGATCTCTTCTATGCCTCGACCCATCAGATGCCGCTTTATCCCGGCACCGGGGCGCCGTCCGAACGTGGTGTTGGCAATATCTGCAATGCCCCGCTGCCGCCGGGTGCCGGATCGGCCGCTTTCCGCAAGGCGATGAGCACGCAGGTCATCCCCGCGATCGAGGCCTTCCGGCCCGACCTTGTCCTGGTCTCCGCCGGTTTCGACGCCCATCGTGACGATCCCCTGGCTAGCCTGGAACTGGAGACCGAGGATTTCGCTTGGGCGACGCTGGAATTGCTGGCGCTGGCCCGGCGGGTCTGTCACGGCCGCCTGGTCTCGACCCTGGAGGGCGGTTATGACCTGGAAGCCCTGGCCGACAGTGCGGCGGCCCATGTTGCCGCCCTGATGCAGGGGTAATCCGCGGGTCGGGCGACTTATCCACAGGTTGTATTGTGCAATGTCCCTCTCGCGGGCGGGGAGGCGGCACTTGCTGCCGCTGCCTCGCCCCTTTAAGATGCGGCGCGATCGCGATACCGCCGCATGCCGAAATAATCCCGGCCGATCAGAGGGATATGCGGGCGGGTGCTTTGTTTTAAGGTAGGGTTGATGGCTGAGGTCGAAAAGACAGCGGAGGCAAAGTCCGGCGGCAAGCTGCCGGCCGATATCGCCAATCTGAGCTTCGAGGAAGCGCTGGCCGAGTTGCAGGATCTGGTCAAGCGGCTGGAGCGGGGCGACAACAAGCTGGATGACGCCATCCGCTCCTATGAGCGCGGGGCGCTCCTGAAGCGGCATTGCGAAGCGAAATTGCGCGAGGCGCAGTTGAAAGTGGATAAGATCGTTCTTGGCCCGGATGGCGCGGTTTCGACCGAGCCGGCCAAGCTGGACTGATTGTTGAACTGGGGTTTTTCGTGTCGATCGAACTTGCTTTGAATGATGCCGCCGCTTCCGTGAACCGGCTGCTTTCGGATCTGCTGCCGCCCGTGGACGGCGCGGAGAATCGCGTGATCGAAGCCATGCGCTATACGACGATGGCTGGCGGCAAGCGCATTCGTCCGTATCTGCTGCTGCATTCGGCAGCACTCTTCGACGTCTTCCAGGATTACGCGCTGCGCGCGGCGGCGGCGATCGAGATGCTGCATTGCTACAGCCTCGTTCATGACGATCTGCCGGCGATGGATAACAGCGATCTGCGCCGCGGCCGGCCGACCGCGCATAAGGCTTTCGACGAGGCGACCGCCATTCTCGCCGGCGACGGCCTGCTGACCATGGCCTTTGAGATCCTGGCCGATCCCAAGACCCATCCCGATGGACAGGTCCGCGCCGATCTCGTTCTGGCGCTTGCCAAGGCGGGCGGTGCTGCCGGTATGGTCGGTGGCCAGATGATTGATCTCTGGGCCGAGAAGAATGAGCTCGATATCGGCGCCATCACCCGGCTGCAGCGGCTGAAGACCGGCGCCATCATCGCCTTCTCCTGCGAGGCCGGCGGCATTCTCGGCCATGCCTCGACGGCGCAGCGCCACGCGCTGATTTCCTACGCTCATGATCTTGGTCTTGCCTTCCAGATCGTCGACGATCTGCTGGATGCCGAAGGCGATGCGGCCACCACCGGCAAGCCGGTCGGTGCCGATGCCAAGGCCGGCAAGGCGACCTTCGTCTCGATCCTTGGCATCGAGCGCGCGCGGGCCCAGGCGAAGCTCCTGGGCGAGCAGGCCAATCGCCATCTCGACATGTTCGGCGCCAAGGCCGATCCCCTGCGTTGGATGACGGAATTCGTCCTGACGCGTAAAAGCTGACACGAGGATCCGATGGCCGGAACGGCCCAGTACCGGGATCCCGCGGATCGCCGGAGCTGGCGCCGCGGCAGCCGGATTGAAGAGGCGTTTGCGACGCTGAAGCTCGCCACCCCGATTGCCGCCGGCCTGCTGGCGGAAATGGGCATGGGCGTTGCCGATTACATCATGGCGGGCAAGCTCGGCGCCGATCGTCTGGCCGCAACCGGGCTTGGCGTGCAGCTTC
>DATMUQ010000421.1:0-2101 GCA_035563795.1 Terriglobales bacterium
GCCCACCGGCACGGGCCGACGAGCCGCGCATGTTGCTGCTGGATGAGCCGACCGCCAGTCTCGATCCCGGTCACCGGCTGGCGGTGATGCGACTGGTGCGGCAGCTGGCAGGCGAGGGGATCGGCGTCCTGGTCGCGTTGCATGATCTCAGCGATGCGCTGCGTTTCACCGATGAAGCCATCCTGCTGACCGCCGGCCAGGTGAGGGCACAGGGTGCCACGGCGGCGGTGCTCGACGGCGCCACCGTAACAGAGGCCTATGGCGCTTCAGCCGAGGTCGTGCAGCTGGCGGGGCAGCCGGTGGTGGTCTTCCGTTAGCGCTGTCTGTGGCGGCTTACGCGGAGCGCTGGCTTCAGCGCACCAGCCCGCGCGGCTCCAGGCTGTAGGTTTTGAGGGCGCGATCGGCCAGGCTTTCGGTCAGGCGCAGATTGCGGGTCTCCAGGGCCAGCACATAGCGCACCTGTTCGACCGACATGCCGTGGAACTTGCTCTTGAGCGTTGCCACCAGCCGGGCATCCCAGCCCTGGCGCCGGCAGGTATCGGTCAGCGATATGCCCCGGTCGAGATTGGCTTCGATTTCGCGCAGCACCGTGACGACCCAGTCGCCCGAGCGTTCGGTGATCACCGTCGCCGCCATCAGCTGGCCATCGCCGCCAGTGCGGCTGATGCCGCCGCCGGCGAAGGCGCGGTGCGGGAAGAGATGGTGCAAGAAGGCAAGGCAGGTGGCGATCCCCGCCTGCCTGTCGCTCACTTCGGGCTGCAGCAGTTGTTCCTGCAGCAGCACGGTGAGGAGGCCGATGAAGGCCGAGGTGATGCCGCGCGCCAGGGTCTCGTCGATGTCGGCCGGATGCAGGCGCATCAACTGGTCATGCGCCAGTTGCCACAGGAAGCGGTCGGCTTCGGCGCAGATCTGCTGATAATCGTGCCGCGCCTGGGCTTCGCCCCAATAGGCGTACCAGAGGGCGAGCCGCTCCTGCGTCACGATCGGCGGCGAGAAATGCCGTTCGACGATGATGCTGAGGATCTCCACCGGGTCGGTGGCGAGGGCCGTGGCGCCGGACAATTCGGCGGCATATTCCTGCACCAGCGCTTCGAGGGTCGCGGTGAGCAGGGCTTCCTTGCTCTTGAAGTGGAAGTTGACCATGCCGGCCGTGATACTGGCCGCTTCCGCCACCCGCTGCAGCGTGATGCCGGACAGGCCATGCTGGGCGATGACCCGCATGGTTGCCTCGATCAGCTGGCGCTGTCGCGACGCGTGATCCAGGCGGCTGTAACCCCCGTCCATGTTTTTGTCAGAACCTGACGATTTTCGTTTCCGCAAGACCGCCCCTAGGCAATTAAATGAACATTTGACTCTTGCAAAATATTAAATTATTCACACGGACATATAATTTATACCTAGTCTGCTCCAGAACACAACAAAATGGTGTGAGACTAAAAAATTTGTCGAAAATTCGACAGCGCGGAATCGAAATAAAACAAAATGTAGTCAGGCTGCAGCAGTCCCGCTGATTTTTGCCTGAACACCTAGACGTACGGACGAGTTGATGGCTTCCGGAACTCCAACCGACGACAGCCCTGGGGGGGCTGGTGCAACCCAAGACGGGGAGGCGCCATCATCTGTTCTTGGCAATATACTGACGCCGACCCTCGATGACGCCCAATGGCGCCAGGCAAACCGATTGCTGGAGCGCCGCTACCTCGAACTCGGGCGCGCCCAGATCGATGAGATGTGCCTCGATTTGAAGGCGCGTCTGGCGGCCAGCATGAGCGCCGGCCTGCGCCAGCGCCTGCGGGCGGAAGGACAGGAGCCCGGGATCGATTTCACCCATCCGGATGCCCAGCGGCAGGTGGAAGAGGCGGCGGCGATGGCCGGCCGGCTCCTCGGCGACATTTCCTGGGTCCTGCCTTGGGAACAAGCGCGCTCGCTGGTCGAGCCCTATGCCAAAGGCAGCTGGCTGCTGGCACAGATCCAGGCCAATGAAGAGCAGCGGGTGATCACGGTCTTTGCCGCCGAACTGGTGCGCCAGACCTCGGATTATATGCGCGACCTGATCTTCCGCTATTACGGCCTGGAAGCACCCCAGCAGCCTGACGACTTG
>DATMUQ010000422.1:0-3663 GCA_035563795.1 Terriglobales bacterium
TCGGCCGCCGGCAGCAGGCTGCGCTGAATGGCGGCAGCCAGTTCGAGCTCGCGTTTCAACCGCTCCTGCTCCACCAGCCGCGCAGCGAGACGGGCATTGGAGATGGCGAGACCGGCCGAACTGGCGATCACCTTCAGCATGTTCTGGTCGGCTTCGTCGAAAGGCTGGCCGTCGCGCTTATTGAGGACCTCGACGGCCCCGAGCCGATTGTTGGCGACAGTCAGCGGCGCGCAGAGAATGGAGCGGGTGACGAAGCCGGTATGCTTGTCGGCTTCGGCATAGAAAGCGGCATTCTCATAGGCATGCTCGACGACGAGCACGGCGTCTTCCGCCACTGAGCGGCCGACAATGCCCTGGCCCTTCGGCACAGTCAGGCCTTCGATATTCACCGGGCCGACGCTGGCGCGGCAGACCAGCACATCTGCCGTCTCGTCATGCAAGAAGATGGCGCCAGCCTCCACATGCATCAGCTTGACGATGCGGTTGAGCGCCTGTCGCACGGTGGCCTCGACATCCCGCGTCGCCGCAAAGGAACGGCTGAGCGCGGCGGCAAAATCCAACGGATTCTGCTTGGACGAAGTGCCATTCGGCTGCGCGCCGGCGCCGGGAGTTTCGAGGGCAACCATCAGCTATTTCCTGGCGGCATGACAACCCGCCTGTCGTTGCAGATATGCCGGCATAGTGCTGCCTTCATCCCCGGGTGCCAAGCCGCGACTGCCGAGTCGGGGAGCAACTGTGCGCCGCCGCACAGCGCGCTGTAGGGAGAGGAAGCTGACAAATTTTGGCCGGTTTTCGTCTCCCAAGCGCCGATCAGCGGCCAATTAGGTCATATTTCCTAATGGTTGCGTTGCGAGGGACTCACCGAAATGATAGGTTAAGATTAATTGCGAGGGGAAGTAGGTCCGGGTTCACCTTAAGAGACTCGGCCAAAAAAACAAAGACAGCACCATTGCCTGATACCGCCCATTTAGTGGGGCGGGGGTGAGAAGGATGCTGTGGGCAATCATAAAACCGGGAGGCTATATGACTACAGCTGCATCATCAGTCGCAACACGCGAGCCGACGGCCGCGGAGCTGCGCACCGTGGTGTTCGCATCGTCTTTGGGGACGGTGTTCGAATGGTATGATTTTTATCTCTACGGATCCCTGGCGGCCATTATCGGCAAGCAGTTCTTCTCTGCCGCCAATCCGACCGCCGGCTTTGTCTTCGCCTTGCTGGCCTTTGCCGCCGGTTTCATTGTCCGGCCCTTCGGCGCTCTGGTCTTCGGTCGCCTGGGCGATCTCGTCGGCCGCAAATACACCTTCCTCATCACCATTCTGATCATGGGCGGCTCGACCTTCATCGTCGGCCTGTTGCCGAATTTCGAAGCGATCGGCGTTCTCGCGCCGATCCTGCTGATCGCCCTCCGCCTGCTGCAGGGCCTGGCGCTCGGCGGCGAATATGGCGGTGCCGCGACCTATGTGGCGGAACATGCGCCGCACGGCCGCCGTGGTTACTTCACAGCCTGGATTCAGACCACCGCGACGCTCGGTCTCTTTCTGTCGCTGCTGGTGATCCTGGCGGTGCGTCAGTCGCTCGGCGAGGAGGCATTTGCCGGCTGGGGCTGGCGTATTCCTTTCCTGGTCTCGGCGCTCTTGCTGGCGATCTCGGTCTGGATCCGCATGCGCTTGAGTGAATCGCCGACTTTCCAGCGCATGAAAGCGGAAGGTAAGGGATCGAAGGCGCCCCTGACCGAGGCTTTCGGCAACTGGGCGAACCTGAAAATCGTCATCCTGGCGCTGCTCGGTTTGACCATGGGCCAGGCCGTCGTCTGGTATTCCGGGCAGTTCTATGCCCTGTTCTTCCTGACTGCGACGCTGAAGGTCGATCCCGTCACCGCCAACTGGTTCATTATTTTCGCCTTGTTGTTTGGCACACCGTTCTTCCTGATCTTCGGTGCGCTCAGCGATCGGATCGGCCGCAAGCGGATCATCATGGCAGGTTGCCTGATTGCCGCTCTGGCCTATTTCCCGCTGTTCAAGGGGCTGACGCATTTTGCCAATCCGGCCCTGGAGGCCGCGCAGGCCAGTGCACCGGTGACGGTGGTTGCCGATCCTGCGGCCTGTTCCTTCCAGTTCAATCCGGTAGGCACGGCGAAATTCCTCTCCTCCTGCGATATCGCCAAGAGCCTGCTGTCGAAGGCCTCGGTGAATTACGGGCATGAGGATGCGGCAGCCGGCAGTGTCGCCAGCATCAAGGTCGGCGACAAGGTGATCCAGAGCTTCGAAGGTGCGGGGCTCAGCAAGGAGGACATGAAGGCGAAGACCGAAGCCTTCACCAAGGATGTGACGGAAGCGGTCAAGGCGGCGGGTTATCCGGCCAAGGCCGATCCCGCACAGATCAACTACTTCATGACCTGGCTCATCCTGTGGATCCTGGTCATCCTGGTGACCATGGTCTACGGCCCGATCGCGGCCATGCTGGTGGAGCTTTTCCCCACCCGCATCCGCTACAGCTCGATGTCGCTGCCCTATCATATCGGCAATGGCTGGTTCGGCGGCTTGCTGCCCGCCACCTGCGTCGCCATGGCGGCGGCCAAGGGCGATATCTATTACGGCCTGTGGTACCCGATCATCATCGCCGCAGTCTGCTTCGTGATCGGCATCTTCTTCATTCACGAGACCAAGGACCATCGGATCGACGTCTGGTAACGCCTGACGTCACTGAACTGTCAAATGGGCCCGTCCGGCTTGCCGGGCGGGCCTTTTGTTTCGCCTGAAAGTGGCGCCAATCAGGGCTTTTCCTAAGGCCTTCCCTGGGCTAAAACCCTGACCAAATCCCGCAATTCAGGAAGTTGGAGTGCCAGATGGCGGCATATCAGTACATCTATGTGATGAAGGGCCTCAGCAAGACCTATCCGGGCGGCCGCAAGGTCCTGGAGAATATCTGGCTGAGCTTCCTGCCCGGCGCCAAGATCGGCGTGCTCGGCGGCAACGGTGCCGGTAAGTCGACCCTGATGAAGATCATGGCCGGCATCGACAAGGACTTCAACGGCGAGGCCTGGGCGGCTGACGGCGTCAGCGTCGGTTACCTGTCGCAGGAACCGCAGCTCGATGCCTCCAAGGATGTGCTCGGCAATGTCATGGAGGGGGTCGGCCCCACCAAGGCGCTGCTCGACGAATTCGAGGCGGTCTCGCTCGCCATGGGCGACGAGAATGCCGATTTCGACGCGCTGCTGACGAAGCAGGCCGAGCTGCAGGAAAAGATCGACGCCGCAGATGCCTGGGACCTCCAGCGCAAGGTCGAGATCGCCATGGACGCATTGCGCTGCCCGCCGGGCGATGCCGATGTGACCAAGCTCTCCGGTGGCGAGAAGCGCCGCGTGGCTCTGTGCCGCCTGTTGCTCTCCAACCCCGACATGCTCCTCCTCGACGAACCGACCAACCATCTGGATGCTGAATCCGTCGCCTGGCTCGAGCATTTCCTCGAGGATTACAAGGGCACCGTCGTCGCCGTCACCCACGATCGCTACTTCCTCGACAATGTGGCGGGCTGGATCCTGGAACTCGACCGTGGCCAGGGCTTCCCCTTCGAGGGCAACTATTCCGGCTGGCTCGAGCAGAAGCAGAAGCGCCTGGAGCAGGAAGAGAAGACCGAAGGCTCTCGTCAGAAGGCGCTGCAGC
>DATMUQ010000423.1:0-4477 GCA_035563795.1 Terriglobales bacterium
CCTGGCCGGCCACGGTGTTGGACGAGGTCACATAGGGATAGGTGCCGTGATCGACGTCGAGCATCATGCCCTGGGCGCCTTCGAACAGGATGCGGTCGCCGCGCTTGCGCGAGGCATCCAGGCGCTGCCAGACATTCTGCATGAAGGGGAGGATCTTCGGCGCGATCTCGCGCAACTGAGCAATCAACTCGGCACCATCGACCTCGGCCGCACCCATGCCGCGCAGCAGTGCATTATGGTGCAGCAGCAACGCTTCAACCTTGCCCGGTAAACTGTCGAGATCACCGAGATCGCAGACGCGGATGGCGCGGCGCGCCACCTTGTCCTCATAGGCCGGGCCGATGCCGCGGCCGGTGGTGCCGATCTTGCCGGCACCACGCGCTTCCTCGCGCAACACGTCGAGCTTGCTGTGCAACGGCAGGATAAGGGCGGCGTTTTCCGCGAGTGCCAGGTTCTGCGGGTTGATGGTAACCCCCTGCCCCTTCAGCTTCTCGATCTCGGTCAGGAGATGCCAGGGATCGACCACGACGCCATTGCCGATGACGGCCAGCTTGCCTTCCCGCACCACGCCCGAGGGCAACAGGCTCAGCTTGAAGACCTTGTCACCGATCACCAAAGTATGGCCGGCATTGTGGCCGCCCTGGAAACGCACGACGACATCGGCGCGCTCCGACAGCCAGTCGACGATCTTGCCCTTACCTTCGTCGCCCCATTGCGATCCGATGACAGCTACATTGGCCATGATAATCCTCACTCGAGCTTTGCGGGATCGTCCGAGCGATGCTCAGAGTTCGACCGCCGCCTGCCCGTTCCACAGAAATTGACAACCCAACCGCTTCGCTTCGGCACTGTTATCGCCGGCGGCTTCCACATCCTGAATCGTGACCCAGCCCTTGGCGCGCAAATCGGCGCCGATGGCAGGCTGCGTACCGGCCGGCAGGAACACCCGCTTCGGCACGGCCGGCGCCGGCAAAGCTGCCAGCACCGTATTGAGATAAAGCGTGAAGCCGGTCGCTTCCTCGCCTGCCTGATTGACATAACGCCCGCCGCGGCCGAATTCACCGCTAACCCGCCGCCCCAGCAGCGAAAAGGTGATGCCGGTATGATATTCGAAGCCGCGATGGTCGGTGGGATCGATGGTCAGCGCGAGATCCGGCGCTGCCGCCTGGATGAGATCCACCACTTCGACCAGACGCTGCCGCTGCGTCTCGGCAGCAGCCGGCAGTTTCAGCTTGGCGAGCTGCGCCAAAGCCCGCTTGGCCGGGCCGATCGCCTGCAACAGGCCTTCCAGCAATGCGGTTTCCTTGCCTGCCAACTTGCGTACTGCGGCCACATCCTTGCGATCAAGTGCCGCGATCAAGGGCGCCGGATCGGCGATACCGGCGGCAGCGAGGATGGCCGGCGTCAAGGTCGGCAGATTGAGATCGACGGCGAGGTGCGGCACCCCGGCCTGGCGCAAGGCATCGACCGCCAGCAGCACGACCTCGGCATCGGCAGCGGCGCTGGCAGCACCAACCAGCTCGATGCCGGCCTGGCCCAGTTGCCGCTCGGGGCGCATCTGCTCGCCCTTCACCCGCAGCACCTGGCCGGCATAAGAGAGACGCAAGGGACGCGGGCTGTTCTTGAGACGACTGGCAGCGATGCGGGCAACCTGCGGCGTGATATCGGCGCGCAGGCCCATCATCCGCTGCGACACCGGATCCATCAGCCGGAAGGTATGCGCCGCCATGGCAGCACCCGGCCCGGAGAGCAGGCTGTCCTCGAATTCGATCAGCGGCGGCTTGACCCGGTCATAGCCCCAGGCCGCGAAAACCGCCATCACCCGCTCGACCATGGCCGCCTCGAAAGCGGCATCGCCCGGCAAAACGTCGGCGAGCCCGGCGGGCAGGAGATAATGTTGGCTGTCGGTCGGCATGTTTCGGGCGCCCAACTGGATCGAACCATCAGTTTTCGTGCGCCCAGCCGGCAAGCGGCGTGAGTGCAGAGCCTAATAGCCAATTCACCGCGCCGCGGCAAGCACCCATTCGGCGTAATGTTTTCCCATTTGGGACATCGATCCATCGCCCCCCGGAATAACCCGAGTTAAACCGAGCTAACCTTTTGTATTTTCTGGATGAAATAACGCAGAAAGGAACCCGCGCGAGGAGCAGCCGCTAGCGAACCGGGCAGACGAGCTTCCGCCTGCCCTAAACGCCGTCTTTTAAAGCTCGATGGTGCCGCGGAACACGCTGACACACCGGCCGCCGACGCTTGCACGAATCCCGTCGGCGGCGCGCCAGGCTTGCAGGTCGAGATGGCTCTCTCGGCCCATCTCGACACCCTGGATGGCCTTGTACTGCAGCGTATCAGCACCCGACAGGGATAGCTTGAGCGCCGCCAGGGCGACATTGGCGCTGCCGGTTGCGGGGTCTTCCCAGGTCCCGGCGAGTGGGGCGAACATGCGGGCGCGTATATCGGGACCGTCCTGCGCATAAAGGAAAATAGAGAGACGCCCGCCGAGATCGGGCCGCGTGGCGACCAGCTTTTGATAAGCGGTGAGGTCGGGAGCCGCCGTCGCGAGCGCCGCGCTGGAAACGGCGACCAGAACGAAAATAATACCAACGCCGGCCGGCACTGGCGGATGTTCGGTCAGAACCAGATCGGCCTCGGCAAGCGACAGGCAGGCGGCAATCTCGGCAGCCGGCAAGGCGTCTCGTGTCTGCAATGGTTGCGGCGCGTCGATCTTCGCGCCGACGACGGCGCCGGCCTCCCTGATCAGCTCGACATCGACCCGGCCGGAGATCTCCTCGAAGCGCAGGGTTTCGCCACTCGCCCGGCCAAGCTGCGCCAGAACGAAAGCGGTGCCAACATTGGGATGCCCGGCAAAGGGCATCTCATGCTTGCGGTTGAAGATGCGCACGCGCGCGGTATTCGACCGATCTTCCGGTGGCAGAACAAAGGTGGTTTCGCTGTAGTTCAGTTCCGCCGCCAGGGCCTGCATGGTCGCGTCATCGATACCTTCCGCATCCGGGAAGACCGCAAGCTGGTTGCCGCCAAAGCGGCGACGCGTGAAGACATCGACGGTAAAGTACTCGTAGACTGGCATCATGCCTCTCCAGGTTTGGCGGATTTGACTTTCACTCAGAGCGGCGGCCAGGGCGTTTCTGCGCGAAGGGCCTATTGTTGCGAGAGATCGAGATCCGGCGAATAGGTGCCGGCGACTTCCTTGATGACCGCCTGGCCGGTGATGACGCGCTGCCGCTCGGCGTCATAGGTCAGGGTCGGATTGCCATAGAGTTCCCAGCCCTGGTTGAGGGCGGCGGAAATGCGATGGCAGAACATGGCGTCGTCAGGACCGGTCAGATATCGATACAATTTCATCTTATGCTCACGATTGTCACCTTATTGCTGCCGGCGAAGATAACGGCTCAGCGCAAAAGTGACAATGCATCGACAGAATTGGTCGATTGTTTCGCGTGCGTCAGCGTCAATCGACCGTCATTGTCCCCTTCAATACACAGACACCATAGCCGGAAATGATCACCCGCTCCGGCTGCAGCTCGAGCCACAGATCGCCGCCACGCGCCGAGACCTGGCGCGCATGCAGGCGGGTCTTGCCAAGGCGCTCGGCCCAATAGGGGGTCAAAGCGCAATGCATCGAACCGGTGACGGGATCTTCCGGGATGCCATGCAATGGGGCGAAGAAGCGCGAGACGAAATCGACCGTATCGCCGGGCGCGGTCACCACGACGTCCTTGTCGAGCTTCATCATTGCCAGCATGTCAGGCGTGATCGACCGCACCGTCGCCTCATCGTCGAAGACGGCAAAATAGGCGATGTATTGATCGCTGTTGAAGACACTGACCGGCCGGTGACTGAGGCAGGCGGCAACCGCGTCGATCTTGTGATCCGCCGGCTTGTGGTCGAGGCGCGGGAAATCCAGCGCCAAGCGATCGTCCATACGCGTGACGATCAACGGTCCGGACATGCTGTCGAACACCATCCGCTGCCGATGCGGCTGCAGATAGCGCGTGATGATATAGCCGCTGGCCAAGGTCGCATGACCGCAGAGCTCGACCTCGACCGTCGGCGTGAACCAGCGGATATGGAACTCGTCACCCTTCGGCACGAAGAAGGCCGTCTCGGCGAGGTTGTTTTCGGCCGCGATCTTCTGCAGCTGATCGTCCGGCAGCCAGGCATCCAGCGGCATGACTGCCGCTGGATTTCCCGCAAAGGCACGATCGGTGAAAGCATCGACCTGATAGATCGGCAATTCCATCTCGCGGCTCCTCAGAGACGCCAGAAGGGCTTGTGAATCTCGCGCTCCACATCGGCCGTGCTGAGGCCGATATCGCGCAACATGTATTCGTCCATCATCGCCAGTTGGCGACGCTGGCGGCGACGCCCCTGCCATTCCAGCATGACCTCGATCAGCCGGACGGCGAAGACGCCAAGGCCACGAGCCTTCGCGCCCGGCATCGGCAGCGAGGCAAGGGCG
>DATMUQ010000424.1:0-10400 GCA_035563795.1 Terriglobales bacterium
AGATCGGCGCAGCCGCCGAAGATCTCGGGATCGCCCTCGACTTCGTCGCGCAGCAGCACATTTTGGTTATGCCCCATGATGCGGTCGACGGCGCCCGGTTCCAGGATCTGGATGCCGTCGATGTTGGAATCGCCGAGGCTAACCTCGGTCATCTCGACGCAGAGATTGACCACATCGACATCCAGCATGAGGACAAGGTCGCCGGTCAGGATCTCGATGAACTGCTCGAAGCTCTCCGCTTCCAACAGATTGAGCACGGAGAGATGGATGCGTTCCTGGGTGTTCAGGTTGTCGCGGCTATTGGCGACGATCTCGTCCTGGTCGGCCCGCAGCCGCGCCACATCGCGGCGCAGCTTCTCGACCATCACCTGCTGCAGGTCGACCACGGCCTTGCCCTGATGGCGCGCCGGCGCCTGCTGCGCATCCAGCAATTCCGGATGGCGCAGCAGGAAGTCGGGGTGACGCCGTAAATAGGCAATGACCTGCGCTGCGCTGGGCAGAGCGGGGGCGGATTTCTTGCCAACGGTTGCTTCGCTGGCGGCGGGATCACCCTTGTCGGACATGCGTTACTCTAACTCGGCATCAATGACAGTTCGATAGGCGTACAGATGTACGAGCGGTTCAATGCTTACAGGATCGACTGGCCGGTCTTCGCCCAGTCGGCGAGGAAGGCGGTGAGGCCCTTATCGGTCAGCGGATGGTTGAACATCTGCTTCAGCAGAGACGGCGGCAAAGTGGCGACATCGGCGCCCATCTTCGCGGCTTCGATCACATGGCCCGGATGGCGCACCGAGGCGACCAGCACTTCCGTTTCCAGATGCGTGTAGGAGCTGTAGATGGAGATGATATCGGCGATCAGCTGCATGCCGTCGGTGCCGACATCGTCGAGGCGGCCGACGAAGGGCGAAATATAGGTCGCACCCGCCTTGGCGGCGAGCAGGGCCTGGGCCGGCGAGAAGCACAAAGTCACATTGGTCTTGATGCCCTGGCTGGTGAGCTGCTTGCAGGTCTTCAGGCCGTCCACGGTAAGCGGCAGCTTGATGACCACGTTCTTGGCGATCTTGGAAAGCTTGTCGGCTTCCTTCAGCATGGTGGCATGATCGGTGGCGACCACTTCGGCGCTGACCGGGCCGGGAACCACCTCGCAGATTTCCTTGACGACATCGAGGAACTTCTTCCCCGACTTCGCGATCAGGGACGGGTTGGTGGTGACGCCATCGACCAGGCCGGTCGCGGCCAGTTCCTTGATCTCATTGATGTCGGCGGTGTCGATGAAGAATTTCATGATCTGGTCAATCCCTTTATCGGAGTCGTTGCTGTCTGGCGGACCGGCTGATCGGCCCGGCCTGGCATTGCCAGGCTTCGGTTCGATCCCATCTCGCGCAACAATGGCGATAGGCGGTCGGCTCGGTTAAAGTCCGGACTTGCGGCTGCCTCTGGCGGGCGATAATGCCAGGGAACCGCAGCGGTCGAATCATCGAAGTCGAGTCTAGCCCATGCCGGCGCAAACCGCCAGTTCATCGCCCGACCTTTTAGCGTCGCCGGGGCGCCCCGGACAAGCAGCTTTTCTGCCCTGCGCGACAGCTTTGCTGGGACCTTGCCGGCCCGTCCCTGTAGCCGCCGCCGCGGACCGATGACGGGCCCATGACAATATTGGCAAATCCCGCGCAATTGTCTGATGAGACCGCCGACAGCGTGCCGCGCGTCGGCGTCATGTTGCCGCTGCCGATCGGCGGTGCGCCGGGCGGCGTCTATGATTACCGGCGGCCGGCCGGCCTCGATCTGCAGCCGGGCGATTTTGTCGAAGTACCGCTCGGCCGCCGTTCGCTGGTCGGCGTCGTCTGGCATGAAGGCGAGGGCGATGTCGCGCCGGAGCGTCTGAAGGATGTGATCGCACGCCTCGACCTGCCACCTTTGCCGGAAGTCTCGCGTCGCCTGATCGACTGGGTGGCAAATTACTGCATGGCGGCACCGGGCGCCGTTCTGCGCATGGCAATGAGCGTGCCGGAGGCCTTCCTGCCGCCGCGCAGCCTGAAAGCCTGGCGGGTTGCGCCGGGCCTCGATCCCGCCTTCATTGCCCCGGTGGGCAGTGACAAGCGCAAGCTCAGTCCGCAGCGCCAGCGCGTGCTGGAGGTACTGGCGCATCAGCCGCCGCTGCAATCGGTCGAACTCGCACGCGAGGCCGGGGTCAGTCCGGGCGTCATCAAGCAGATGGGCGAGAGCGGCCTCATCGAAGCGGTCGACTTGCCGCAGCGTCCATCCTTCGGCAAGCCCGATGCCGCTCGCAATGGTCATGACTTGTCGCCCGAGCAGCGTCGCATCGCTGACGATCTCTCGGCCGCTGTCGCCGTCGGCACCTATAGCGCAACCCTGCTCGACGGGGTGACCGGCTCCGGCAAGACCGAGGTCTATTTCGAAGCCATCGCCGCTTGCTTGCGTGAGGGACGGCAAGCGCTGGTGCTGTTGCCGGAAATCGCGCTGGGTGCGCAATGGCTGCGCCGTTTCGAAGCGCGCTTCGGTGCCCTGCCGGCGCAGTGGCATTCGGAGCTGACAGGTCTCGAACGCCGTCTCACCTGGCGCGCGGTGCTGCAGGGCGAGGCCGCGGTCGTGGTCGGTGCGCGCTCAGCGCTGTTCCTGCCGTATCGCGATCTCGGCCTCATCATCGTCGATGAGGAACACGAATCCGCCTTCAAGCAGGAGGACGGTGTCGTCTATCAGGCGCGTGACATGGCGGTGGTGCGGGCCCATCTCGGTGGCATCCCCATCGTGTTGGCCTCGGCGACACCCTCGCTGGAAACCTTGACCAATGTCGAGAGCGGCAAATATGCGGCCTTGCATCTGCCGGATCGCCATGGCGGGGCGCAATTGCCGTCCATGCATCTGGTCGATCTCCGCCGCGACAAGCCGGCGCGCAATTCCTGGATCTCGCCGACTTTGCTCGAAGCCTTGACGCGGGCCTTAGATCAGGGCGAACAGGCTTTGCTGTTCCTCAATCGTCGCGGCTATGCGCCGCTGACCTTGTGCCGCAAATGCGGCCACCGGCTGCAATGCCCGAATTGCACCGCCTGGCTGGTTGAGCATCGCTTCCACCAGCGCCTGCAATGCCATCATTGCGGCTTCTCGGTGCCGGTGCCGAAAAGCTGTCCGCAATGCCAGTCGGATGAAGGTTTCGCCGCTTGCGGCCCCGGTGTCGAGCGTTTGGCGGAAGAAGCGGCCGAACGCTTTCCTGATGCGCGGCGCCTGATCCTCACCAGCGACACGGTGACCGGCCCCAGCAAGGCGGCGGAACTGGTGCGCCAGATCCAGGAGCGGGAGATCGATCTCATCATCGGTACCCAGATCATCGCCAAGGGACATCATTTCCCCGACCTTACCTTGGTCGGCGTGGTCGATGCCGATCTCGGTCTCAATGGCGGTGATTTGCGCGCTTCCGAGCGTACCTTCCAGTTGCTGCATCAGGTGGCGGGCCGCGCCGGGCGCGGCAGTAAACCGGGCCAGGTCTATCTGCAGACCTATGATCCCGACCGGCCGGTGATGCAGGCTTTGGCGCATGGCGACCGGGCCGGCTTCCTGGCAGCGGAAGCAGAGGAACGCGAGATCGCCGGCATGCCGCCTTTCGGCCGTCTCGCCGCCGTCATCGTCGCCGGCAGCAAGGAAGCCGAGGTCGATGATCTCGCCCGCGAGCTCGCCCGTGCCATGCCGCATCAGGAGGGGGTGACGATCCTCGGGCCGGCGCCGGCGCCGCTCGCCGTGCTGCGTGGTCGCCATCGCCGCCGCTTCCTGGTCAAATGCCGCCGCGACATTGCCCCACAGGCGGTGCTGCGCCGCTGGCTGCAGGGACGCGGCCGCAAAGGCGATCCCGCCATCCATGTCGATATCGACCCCTATAGTTTCTTGTAAAGACGGCCGCGCAGCGCGATCCTGCGCGCGGACTGAACCGCATTGAGAGCGACATGCCGAGCAAGCCGATCGATGTCTCCGTCATCATTGCCGCCTATCAGGCGACGGACTTCATCGCCACGGCGGTGAAATCGGCGCTGGTCCAGCAGGGTGGATCGCTGGAGGTCATCGTCGCGCCGGATGACAGCAATGATTATCGCTTCCTGCAGGATCTCGATTCGCGCGTTGTCGTGCTGGATCCATTAGGGGTTGATCGCAAACCGGCCGGTCCCGCCGCTACGCGCAACCGCGCGCTGGAGAAGGCACGGGGCGCCTTCGTGGCGCTGCTCGATGCCGATGATTACTGGTCGCCGAATTATCTGCAGCTCCTCTTACCCCTGGCCGCGGCGCATGGTCTCGCTTATGGCCGCACCGCGATCGCCGATTGGGGCGGCGCCGAGCGCCGGGCGATTCCCCGCCGGCCCGCCGGCGCGCGCATCGGTTATGCGCATTTCGCCGATGCTTTCGGATCGCTGCATGGCGTGGTGCGGCGAGATCCGCGTCGCCGCTGGCAGGACATCCTCGCCGAGGACGTGCTGTTCGATGTCGAGAGCCTGGCGCTCGCCGGTGGTACGGCGCCCCATGTGGCGGATGCTGTCTATTGGTTGCGCATCCGGCCGCAATCGGCCTCGCATAGCGATGACTTCATCAGCGGCATCGATGCCGGCTACAGCGCCATCATCGCCCGCATCGCCGCCGGGGAGACGCTGATCCCGGCAGCGGAGAGAGACGCCGCGATCGCCGTCTTCCGTGCCTGGCAGGCGATGAATCTGCGCTTCTCGAAAGACTACGCCGCCGATCCGTCGCTGGAGTTCCACGCTTACATCGCCGGGCTCTGACCGCACTCTCCTGACATGCCTTGTCAGGAGACTTGGCCGCCCCGTCGTGACGCCCCGCGATCAATTCGCCATGCTCAGGGCCTCAAATATCGGATGCCAGGGGAGGTCAAGTTATGATCACACTCTATGCCGGACCGCTCAGCCTGTTCTCGCGCAAGATCAGCATCGCGCTCGACGAGAAGGGGCTGCGTTTCACCGAGGAGCTGGTGCCCTTCACCCAGGAACGCGGCTATCAGCCGATACATCCGGCGGTGCTGGCGAACAGCCCGAAAAGACAAGTGCCGGTCCTCATCGATGACGACCTCGTCCTCTTCGATTCGACCGTCATCCTGGAATATCTCGAGGACGCCTATCCGGCGGTGCCGCTCTATCCGCGCGGAGCCAAGGCCCGGGCGCGCTGCCGGCTGCTGGAACTCGCCGCCGACGAGATCCTCTTCGCCCCGGTGCGGGATCTCCTCTATCGCACCGAGCCGCCGCATGCCGACCCGGCCATCCAAGCGCGGCGGGAGGAGGTTGCCCTCCAGTCCGAGGACCACATCCGCCGGCAATTCGGCGCGCTCGAGCCGCGGCTGGGCGACCAGGCCTTCTTCTGCGGTGAGTTGAGTGCCGCCGATATCGGTCTCTTCATGACCATATTCTGGGTCCAGCGCCTCGCCGGCCCTGGTCTTGAAGACTTTCCCCTGCTCCTGGCCTGGTATCAGCGCCTGCTGGCCAGGCCGGCTTTCGCCCGGGCCGCGGCCCAGATCGCCGCTGCCGACCGCGAACTCTCGCCGGCCCTGCAGCGGCATAGCTGAGCCCCCGTTCCCGCTTGGTTAGCGGAACGTTACCTGGGCGGGAGCTGACTCCCTGGGACGGCTCGTCGCAGCTGCGGCAAAAGGCCTCGGCGGACTCGGGAAAATTCCCCGATTACGGTTATATTTCAAACCGTTACTTTGGCCGATGCGGTGTTGTTGCAGACCCCGGCAGGTTGTGTTACACACCGCTCGCCTTGCGCGCCCGACAGGTGATCGCGCTGGGTTTGCCTGAGCAACGTCTGAGGGGGCGTTGTCGGGGAAATAAGTGAACGATTTCAGATCGTTACGCTAAGACCACAACCAGGGAACGGGGGCATAATTGGCAGCCCAGACATCTGAGCAAGGCGGGCTGGCGACGCGTTACGCCGCGGCGCTGTTCGAATTGGCCGAGAGCCGCAACCAATTGGACGCGGTAGCGGCCGATCTTGGCTCGCTGGCGAAGATGATCGCCGAGAGCAGCGATCTCAAGCGCCTGATCAATAGTCCGGTGCTCAGCCGCACCGAACAGGGCAAGGCGATGGCCGCCGTAATCAAGGCCGCCGGCTTCGGCGACCTCACCCAGAAATTCGTCGGGCTCATTGCCCAGAACCGCCGCCTCTTCGCCATCCCGGCGATGATCGCCGCCTATCGTAAGATGCTGGCGGACAAGCGCGGCGAGTTGACCGCTGAAGTGACCGCTGCCCGCGCTTTGACGCCGGCGCAGCAGACTGCCGTCAGCGACGCCATCAAGCGCGTCGTCGGTGGCGGCACAGTCGCGGTCGACGTCAAGGTTGATCCTTCTTTGCTCGGTGGTCTGATCGTTCGGGTCGGCAGCCGCATGATTGACAATTCGCTGAAAACCAAGCTGCAGAAGCTGCAGCTCTCCATGAAAGGGGTTGGATAATGGAAATCCGCGCCGCCGAAATCTCCGCCATTCTGAAGCAGCAGATCGAGAATTTCGGCAATGAAGCCGACGTTACCGAGGTCGGCCAGGTGCTGTCGGTTGGCGACGGCGTTGCCCGCGTCCATGGTCTGGACAATGTCCAGGCCGGTGAGATGGTCGAATTCCCCGGTGGCATCCGTGGTATGGCGCTGAACCTCGAGACCGACAATGTCGGTATCGTGATTTTCGGCGACGACCGCGCCATCAAGGAAGGCGACACCGTCAAGCGTACCGGCACCATCGTCGACGTTCCGGTCGGTCGTGGCCTGCTCGGCCGCGTGGTTGACGGTCTCGGCAATCCGATCGACGGCAAGGGTCCGCTGGTCAATGTCGAGCGCAAGCGCGTCGAAGTAAAGGCCCCCGGCATCATCCCGCGCAAGTCGGTGCATGAGCCGATGCAGACCGGCCTCAAGGCCATCGACAGCCTGGTGCCGATCGGACGTGGCCAGCGCGAGCTGATCATCGGCGATCGCCAGACCGGCAAGACTGCCGTCGCCCTCGACACCATTCTGAACCAGAAGACGGTGAATGCGGGCGGTGACGAGTCGAAGAAGCTCTATTGCGTCTATGTCGCCGTCGGCCAGAAGCGCTCCACCGTCGCCCAGTTCGTGAAGACCCTGGAAGACAACGGCGCCCTGGAATATTCCATCGTCGTCGCCGCCACCGCCTCGGAACCGGCCCCGCTGCAGTTCCTGGCGCCGTATACCGGCTGCGCCATGGGTGAATTCTTCCGCGACAACGGCATGCATGCCGTCATCATCTATGACGATCTCTCCAAGCAGGCCGTCGCTTATCGCCAGATGTCGCTGCTGCTGCGCCGTCCGCCGGGACGCGAAGCCTATCCGGGCGACGTCTTCTACCTGCACTCCCGTCTGCTGGAACGCGCCTGCAAGCTGAACGACGCCAATGGCGCCGGTTCGCTGACGGCCCTCCCGGTCATTGAGACCCAGGCCGGCGACGTGTCTGCCTACATTCCGACCAACGTGATTTCCATCACCGACGGTCAGATCTTCCTGGAAACCGGCCTCTTCTATAAGGGCATCCGTCCCGCCATCAACGTCGGTCTGTCGGTGAGCCGCGTCGGTTCCGCCGCCCAGATCAAGGCGATGAAGCAGGTTGCCGGCAAGATCAAGCTGGAGCTCGCCCAGTATCGCGAAATGGCTGCCTTCGCGCAGTTCGCTTCGGATCTCGACGCGGCGACGCAGAAGCTGCTGGCGCGCGGTGCGCGCCTGACCGAGCTCTTGAAGCAGGGCCAGTATCAGCCGATGCCGGTCGAAGAGCAGGTCGTGGCGATTTTCGCCGGCGTCCGTGGCTTCCTCGATACGGTCGAAATTCGCGATGTGAATCGCTTCGAGCATGCGCTGATGAGCGAAGTTCGCGCCAAGCATGGGATCCTGCTGGAAACCATCCGCAAGGAACGCGAGCTGTCGAAGGCGACCGAGGACAAGCTGACCGAGATCATGACCAACTTCGTGAAGACCTTTGCCTGATCTGCCGCTAGCGGCAGATGGGTCAAGCGTAGCAACGAAGGTATCGGGAAGGGTGAGGGATGCCTAACCTCAAGGATCTAAAGATCCGCATCAACAGCGTGAAGTCGACGCAGAAGATCACCTCCGCCATGAAGATGGTGGCGGCGGCCAAGCTGCGTCGCGCGCAGGAACAGGCGGAAGCCGCCCGCCCCTATGCAGAACGGATGGAGCGGGTCCTCGGCTCGCTCGCCGCTTCGATGGCGGGCATTGACGGCGCGCCGGAATTGCTGGCCGGTACTGGCAAGGACCAGGTGCATCTGGTGGTCGTGATGACCTCGGATCGCGGTCTCTGCGGTGGTTTCAACGGCTCGATCGTGCGCGGCGCGCGCAAGTTCATCCGTGACCTGAAGCTCGCCGGCAAGAAGGTGAAGATCGTCTGCATCGGCCGCAAGGGTGCCGATCAGATGCGCCGTGAATTCGCCCATGACATCGTCGCCAACATCGAGGATGTGGGCAAGCCGCGCCTCACCTTCGATCAGGCCGAGAAGATCGCCTTGCGCGTCCGCGACATGTTCGAGAACGGTGAGTTCGACGTCTGCACGGTGATCTACAACAAGTTCAAGTCGGCGATCAGCCAGATCGTCACCTACCAGCAGCTGATCCCCTTCACCGTTGGCGGTGCCGCCAATGAGAATGCGGATACGCAGCTGGCGCAATACGACTACGAGCCCGATGAGGGCGCCATCCTCGCCGACCTGCTGCCGCGCAATATCGGCATGCAGATCTATCGTTCGCTGCTGGAGAATGCCGCCAGTGAACAGGGCGCGCGCATGACGGCGATGGACAATGCGACCCGCAATGCGGGCGATATGATCAACAAGCTGACCATTACGTATAACCGGACGCGTCAGGCCAATATCACCAAGGAGCTGATTGAAATCATCTCCGGTGCGGAAGCGGTTTGATAAAGGCCAAAAGCGGTCAAAGGAGCTAACTCGATGTCGAAGAATATCGTCGGCAAAATTACGCAGGTGACGGGTGCCGTCGTTGACGTTCATTTCGAAGGCGATCTGCCGCCGATTCTGAACGCGCTGCATTTGCAGAACAACGGCAACCTCCTGGTGCTGGAAGTGGCGCAGCATCTCGGTGAGAACACCGTGCGCGCGATCGCCATGGACTCGACCGATGGCTTGGTGCGCGGCACCGAAGTGACCGATACCGGCGCCCCGATTTCCATGCCGGTCGGCCCCGAGACCCTCGGCCGTATCGTCAACGTCATCGGCCAGCCGATCGACGAGCGCGGCCCGATCGGCAATACCAAGACCCTGCCGATCCATCGCGCTGCTCCGGATTTCTCCGAGCAGTCGACCGAAGCCGAAGTGCTGATCACCGGCATTAAGGTCATCGATCTCCTCGCCCCCTATGCGAAGGGCGGCAAGATCGGTCTGTTCGGCGGTGCGGGTGTCGGCAAGACCGTCACCATCATGGAGCTGATCAACAACGTTGCGAAGGCCCACGGCGGTTACTCCGTGTTCGCCGGTGTCGGCGAGCGTACCCGCGAAGGCAACGACCTCTATCACGAGATGATCGAATCCGGCGTTATCAAGCTGGATGGTCCGGGATCCAAATGCGCCCTGGTCTATGGCCAGATGAACGAGCCGCCGGGAGCCCGTGCCCGCGTTGCCCTCTCCGGTCTGACTGTCGCCGAATACTTCCGCGACCAGGAAGGCCAGGACGTGCTGTTCTTCGTCGACAACATCTTCCGTTTCACCCAGGCGGGTTCGGAAGTGTCGGCGCTGCTCGGCCGTATTCCTTCGGCCGTGGGTTACCAGCCGACGCTGGCGACCGACATGGGCGCGCTGCAGGAACGCATCACCTCGACCAAGAAGGGTTCGATCACCTCGGTGCAGGCCATTTACGTGCCCGCCGACGATTTGACCGACCCGGCGCCGGCGACCTCGTTCTCGCACTTGGACGCGACCACCGTGCTCAGCCGTCAGATCGCCGAGCTCGGCATTTTCCCGGCCGTCGACCCGCTCGACTCGACCTCGCGCATGCTCGATCCGCGCGTCATCGGTGAAGAGCACTACCAGGTCGCTCGTGACGTGCAGCGCGTGCTGCAGAGCTACAAGGCGCTGCAGGACATCATCGCCATTCTCGGCATGGATGAGCTCTCGGAAGAAGACAAGCAGACGGTCGCCCGCGCCCGTAAGATCCAGCGCTTCCTCTCGCAGCCCTTCCACGTCGCCGAAGTCTTCACCGGTACGCCCGGCGTGCTCGTGAAGCTCGAAGACACCATCAAGGGCTTCAAGGGCATCGTGAACGGCGATTACGACGATCTGCCGGAATCGGCTTTCTACATGGTCGGCACGATCGAAGAAGCGGTCGCCAAGGCCAAGAAGATGGCTGCGGCTGCCTAAGCCAAGGAGTAACGCCG
>DATMUQ010000425.1:0-6285 GCA_035563795.1 Terriglobales bacterium
CCGCAATCGACCCGGAGGCTCGCTGGTCATCCGTTCTCTCCCTGGCCCGCGGGGCGGAGATCGCCCCGGGTCAGTCTGTCAGTATTCCGCTGGTCAGGTTCCTACGCCTGCCCCGGCAGGCTGTCAATCGAGCGCCCGGCGATCGCGCTCCCTCGGGCTGGACGGTTCGGGGACGACCGCCCCTGGCCTGCACCGGCAGGCGAGCTGTAACGGTTTGATGACGGCATAAGGGGCGGGTTGGTGGATGCCGGCCGGCCGGAAATTCGGCTGTGGCAGGGTCAGTTGGACAGGACGACCACCGGGCGCGGCAACAGGGGGGCACAATCGGCCGCCAGCTTCGGCTTGCCGAAATGCCAGCCCTGGCCGTAATCGCAACCGCAGGCGCGGCAGAGCTCGTCGTCGTTGCCATCCTCGATGCCCTCGGCCACCACCTTGAGATCGAACAGGCGCGCCAGTTGTACGATCGCCTCGACCATGCGGACACCGGAGCGGTCGCTGCGCATCGATTTGATGAAGGCCTGGTCGATCTTGAGCACATCGATCGGCAGGCCCTGCAGCAGGCTGAGCGAGGAATAGCCGGTGCCGAAATCATCGAGCAGCACCCGGCAGCCGATCTCGCGCAGCCGCCGCAGCATCTCGCGGCTGGCGGCGATGTCCTGCATGATGGCGCTTTCCGTCAGTTCCAGGCGCAGATTGCCGGGCTGCAGGTTCTGCTCGAGCACCAGTTGCTGCACCGTCACCGGCAGCAGATCGGGATCGTCCAACTGCCGGCTGGAGACATTGACGCTGACGAAGATATCCGGCGAAACCCCGTCATCGATCCAGCGCCGCACCTGCTGGATCGCTTCCTGCAACACCCAGGAACCGATGGCGACGATGAGCCCGGTCTGTTCGGCGATCGGGATGAATTCGTTCGGCGGCACCCGCCCCCGGGTCGGATGTTCCCAGCGCAACAGGGCCTCGAAACCGGCCACCCGGTCATGGGCGAGATCGACGATCGGCTGGTAATGGAGATAGAGTTCATTGCGCCGCAAGGCGAGATGAAGATCGGCCTCCAGCCGCAGCCTTTCCCGCGACCGATCCTGAGAATCCGGATCGAACACCGCTTCCTGGCCGCTGCCCTGCAGCCGCGCCTTGTTGAGGGCGGCGGTGGCATGCTTCAGCAACTCCTCGGCGTCCCGGTGATCGGGCGTGCCCTCGGCCATGCCGACCGACAAGGTGGCGACGACATTCTCCTCGCCGACCAGCATCGGCTCCTCGGCGGCACTACGCAGGCGCCGGGCGACGCGCAAGAGATCGACGTCGTCGCGCATCACATCGACCATGACGCAAAGCGTGTTCTCGTTGATGACGGTCAGCGTGTCGGTCGCTCGCAACGACTTGGCGATACGGTCCGCCATCAGGCGCTGGGACTGATCGCAGAAGGCCTGGCCATAGGCGGCGCGCATCGCCTCATAGCGATCGCTTTGCAAGAGGATGATGCCGAAGCTCTCGGCGCGGCGCCGGCGGCAGCGCTGGATCGCCTGGTTGACGCGGTCATAAAGCACCAGCCTGTTCGGCAGGCCGGTCATCGGATCGGTCATCTTGCGCTCGCTGATATCGATCAGCGAACCGGCGACCCGCGTCACCTTGCCGAACTGGTCATGCAGCGAGGCGCCGCGGATGAGGAACCAGCGATAGGAGTGATTGCGGTGCTGCATGCGACACTCGACCCGGAACTGCAACGAGATGCCTTCCAGGTGATTGCGCAATTCGCGCCGCACGGTGTTGATATCGTCGGCATGAACGAGGTCGATCCAGTCATCGACGCTGGACGGCCGGTCGTCATGGTTGCAGCCCAGCATCTGCAGCAGGCGCGGCGAGAAATAGAGGCTGTCATTGTCGATCTGCCAGTCCCAAATGCCGTCACCGGCACCGACCACGACGAGATCGAAGCGCTCACGCTGCTGGCGCGCCTCCTGGGCGCTGTGATGCAGCCGGATCTGCTGGCGCAGCCGGGCCAGAGCGAGCTTGAGATTGAGCGGCACCGCCAGGCAATCATTGGCGCCGTGGCTGAGGGCGGCGACCATCGCCGCATCCGTCGCCAGTGCCACCATGATCGAGAGATTGGCGGCATGCTCGTCGCTGCGCAGCCGCACCAGCAGGTTGTCGGCAGCAACGGCACCGGTGGCGTTGATCAGCACCAGTGTCGGATCGAGCCCCGTTTGTTCGAGATCGGTAATCAGTTCATCGGCGGATTGAAAGAGCACGACATCGTCACCGCTCTGGCGCAGAGCGGCGACCAGTTCGGCGAGCGCACCGGTATCATCAACAATCAATATCCGGTCTCGCGCCATAGCGCCCGCAGCCTTCCGCCTGGCAGTTCCTGCTCGCGTCCTTATCGGATACGCCGTCCCAATGGCCAACCAGCACGATCGCGACGGCATCAAGCCGCGCGCAACCCGCCCCCGTGCATGGTTAATACAAGCCTAGGCAGCAAATCTTAACAGATACTTACCGTCCCTGCCATTGGGGTGATAGCGGTACCATGATTCGCTTGCAGCATCTTGGCGTGAATGGCCGCCCTGGAACATGCGGTTCGGCCATAACATGGCGCCGGCAGCCGCCGCAGGCAAATGCCTGGCGATGCTACCGGAGGATGGTGCGGTTACGGGCGTATGCGTGACATCAGCGGCAGGAAATCCGGCTGCAGACCTACATGGCCTGGAAGACACGGACGCGGTTGCGGCCGGCATTCTTCGCGTCATAGAGCGCGAGGTCGGCACGCTGCAGAGCCAGGTCGAGACTGACGGTCGGCGAGATCGGTGCAACGCCGATACTGATGGTGAAGCCGACCGGCCCTTCCTCGGTATCAACCCGCTGCCGGCGTACGGCATGGCGGAAGCGCTCGGCCGCCACCAGGGCCGCCGCGAGATCGGCCTGCGGCAGCAGGATCGCGAATTCCTCGCCGCCGAAGCGGCCAAAGATCGCTTCCGGACGCAGCAAGTTCCGGATCGCCTCGACGACGGCGCGGATGGCCCGATCGCCGGTCTCATGGCCATAGGTGTCATTGATCCGCTTGAAGCGGTCGATATCGGCCATCAGCAGGCAGAGCGGCTGCTCATAGCGCGCGGCACGGCCGACTTCCCGCTCCGCCAGGTTGAGGAACTGGCGACGGTTATGGATGCCGGTCAGCGGATCGGTAATCGCCTGATGATGCAGATCCAGCATGGTCCGCCGGGTTTCCAGCTCATCGATCACCATGGCGGCAAGGTCTTCCAACAGACGCTGCTGCTCCGGGCCGATGCGGCGCGGCTGGCGGTCGAGGACACAGAGCGTGCCGATGGTGAGGCCCTGCAGGTTGCGCACCGGCGCCGATGCATAGAAACGGATATAGGGCGCACCGGAGACCATGGGATTATCGAAGAAGCGCGGATCGCAAAGCGCGTTCTCCACCGTCATCACCTGGCCGCCCTCGAGGGCATGCTGGCAGAAGGTCAACTGGCGCGGCACATCGGTGATGGCGAGGCCGTAAGAGGCCTTCACCCATTGCCGGGTTTCATCCAGGAAGGAAATGAGCGCGATCGGCGTCTCCAGCACCTGCGCCGCCATGCGGACGATACGATCGAAGCGCGGCTCTGCCGGCGTGTCCATGATGTCATAGCTGCGCAACGCAGCCAGCCGCTGGGCTTCGCGATGATGAAGCTCACGATTGAGAGGCAGGTGGTGGAGCGCGCTATCCCTCTGCGCCCCGCCATCCTTGTGCGTAACGGCGGCGTTGTGCATGCCACTGGCCGGGCGGGCGCGGCCATCGCCGCTGCGCAACTCTGCTGCAGGATGATCGGCCTTCTCTGTCCGCCGCGTGGATACCGGTGACGCCAACAGATCGGCGACGTCGAAATCCTTGTGATCAGACAGCAAGGTCATCTGTCGCCTCCTCACTCGACGCCGTGCCATGCCTCACCCACGACCAAGCCAGGGGACCGGCAAGCATGTCGCCTGATTCCTTGCGCATCGCCCGATAACGTATGTGATTTTCGGCAGGGAAGAACATCGTGCTCTGAATTGAAATTGTCTGTCGCAAAACAGCCATGAAGGTAAACATTTCAAATGCTTCATGGTGGATGCCTGCCGATAACACAGCAAGTGGTCCATGGTTCCAGCCTCGTTCGATCACCATTTTCGCTAAAGGATCGGATGGCTGGAAAACGAGATCATCACGGGAATAATCCGACGCAAATTAGCCGGCATTTGAGCTGTATTTGCGTGACTGGAAACGACCAATCCGCAATGACTACGCGGTTATTCGACCAGGTCCCAGTAAGGTTGCCCGCCGCATCTTTCGGCGAGAAAGTCGATGAAGGCGCGCACCTTCGGCGAGAGATGCCGGGCATGTGGGTAAACCGCATAAAGGCCGGCATCCTGCGGCACATATTCCGTGAGAACTGACACCATCGTGGCAGCCTGCAGATCCCGGCCGGTGATGAAGGTCGGCAGATAGACGAGACCCAATCCTTTCAGCGCTGCCTCGCGCAAGGCATCGCCGTTATCGGCGCGTAATCGGCCGCTGACTTCGACCGGCCAGGGACTGCCATCGGCGCGCACGAAGCGCCATTCATCGGCGACGGCAAGATTGCTGTAGCAGAGGCAGCGATGCTGCGTCAGATCCGCCGGTGTCTGCGGCACGCCATGTTCCTTGAAATAATCAGGCGTACCGCAGACGGCGCGGCGGATCGGCGCCAGCCGGCGCGCGATCAGGCTGGAATCGCTGAGCCGACCGAGACGCACGGCAAGATCGACGCCTTCATCGATGAGATCGACATAGCGGTCGCTCATGATGAGGTCGATCTCGACATCGGGATAGCGCGCGAGGAAATCGGGCAACCAAGGTGCGAGATGCAGATAGCCGAAGCTCATCGGCGCGCTGATCCGCAATTTGCCGCGCGGTGCCGTCTGCAGATTGGTGACCGCGGCATTGGCCTCGGCAATGTCGCCGAGGATCCTGACCACCTGGGCATGATAGCCCCGCCCCTCCTCGGTCAGGGTCAGCGACCGGGTGGTGCGCTGGAAGAGACGCGCGCCCAGTTCCGCTTCCAGGGCGGCAACCTGGCGGCTGACCAGGGATTTCGAGCTGCGCAGGCGCTGGGCTGCGGCAGAAAAGGAGCCGGTTTCGACCACCGCCGCGAAGGCCTCCATCGTCCCCAACCGGTCCATCGCGCCACCCTATTGTTGCAAGAAATGAGACAATTATATTCCAAATGGCATAATTGTCGCAATCCAAGTCCAAGCCTAAGTTTCCTTCATCGAAACAGTCACCGCCGGCCAGCACAGACAGATGCCCCGGCCACCTGCAAGGAGGAAGCCATCATGACCACTGCAACCATTACTGCCGCCAAGCCGATCATCCCCTTCGTCGGTTCCATCACCACCGCCCTGAAGCCGCTGGGCGAACCGCTGGTGCGGGTCACTGCCGGCCTGTTCCTGATGCCCCACGGCGCCCAGAAGCTGTTCGGCCTGTTCGGCGGCTACGGCCCCGACGCCACCGGCCAGTTCTTCGCCCAGAAGCTCGGCCTGCCGCCCTTCATGGCGGTGCTGGCCGGCGCGATCGAGTTCTTCGGTGGCCTTGCCTTGGCGCTCGGTTTGCTGACCCGCCCGGCCGCGGCACTCGTCGCCGGTCTGATGGCGGTCGCCGTGCTCCAGGTCCATCTTGGCAACGGCTTCTTCTGGACCGATCTCGGCTATGAGTACCCGCTATTCTGGGGCCTGGTCGCGATCAGCTTCGTGATCCGTGGCGGTGGCCGCTACTCGCTCGACAATGCGATCGGCCGTGAATTCTAAGCGACCGATCGAGACCTAAGACCCCGACTGCGATTGCCGCGGATGTCCTGCCTTCACCGGGGGAGGACATCCGCTCCCTCTTAGTGCCGACTGACCAGCGTGCAGTATTTACTGCCGAAAGGAGATCATCATGAGCATCATCCGTCGTCCCTCCGCCGAACGCGGCCGCGAGAAGATCAGCTGGCTCGACAGCCGCCACAGCTTCTCTTTCGCCAATTACTACGATCCGCGGCATATGGGCTTCCGCAATCTGCGGGTGATCAATGACGACCGGGTCAGCCCCGATGCGGGCTTCGCGCCCCACGGTCATCGCGACATGGAGATCATCAGCTATGTGGTCGAAGGTGCGCTCGCCCATGAGGATTCGACCGGTGGCAAGGGTGTGATCCGTCGCGGCGACGTGCAGGCGATGTCGGCCGGCACCGGTGTGCGCCACAGCGAATATAACGGCTCGCAGGACGAGCTGGT
>DATMUQ010000426.1:0-2444 GCA_035563795.1 Terriglobales bacterium
TGTCCCCGCCGATGCAGGCCGAGAAATACGCAGCGATGTTGCAGAACTCCAGCACCATCAACGTCGCCTCGTAGGGCTTGTTGGTGCAGACCCCCAGCCGGTAACCATATTCCTGCAACTGCGCCAGTGTTTCGATGACGCCGGGATAGGGCTTCACCAGCCGGGTCGCATGGGCATTATAATGTTCCATGTAGCGCGGCATCACATCGGCGACGTCAAGCGTTAGGCCCGCGGCGGCCAGCGCCCGCTCCATCAGCTTCGGCGATCCGTCCCCGATCATGCGGGTGATGGCGGCGAGGCTTAGGGGTGCGGCGCCGAGCTCGACCAACATGGCATTGGCGGCGCCGGCGATGTCCGGCGCGGAATCGACCAGGGTTCCGTCAAGATCGAAGACGACGATGTGGCGTTTCTGGGGCATCTTCATGGCGCGGGTTCAAACTCCCATTCGGCGCTTGGAGCGCTGCTGGGGATATGGCATTTTCCGCCACATCTCAACGTTTTTGCTGGATTCAGCGCGGGAAAATCATCGATGAGCGAGAACACTGCCGGAACCGAAGGGGTTGCAGCCATCATTCTGGCGGCCGGCCAGGGAACCCGGATGAAATCGGCCTGGCCCAAGGTCATGCACCGGATTGCCGGTAGGACGATGATCGGCCATGTGCTCGACACCGTTGCCGGTCTCGGTCTTGCCCGCATCACGGCGGTGATCGCGCCGGGCATGGAGACGGTCGCCCGCGAAGTGGCCCCGCATGGCCCCGCGATCCAGGAACAGGCGCTCGGCACCGGCCATGCCGTGCGCGCGGCCGAGGCGGCGATGGCCGGCGTCAAGGCGCGCACCATCCTGGTGCTCTATGGCGATACGCCTTTCGTCAGTGCTGCCACCTTGCGCCACCTGCTCGATCGTCGCCATGCCGGCGACAATCCCGCCGTAGTGGTGCTCGGCATGCGACCGCAGAGCCCCTTCGGCTATGGCCGTCTGGTGCTGGAAGCCGGCGACCATATCGCCCGCATTGTCGAGCAGAAAGATGCCAATGCCGCGGAACAGGCGATCGACCTCTGCAATTCCGGGGTCATGGCGATCGATGCCGCAGTCATCTGGGACCTTTTGGCGCAGGTCGGGAACCAGAATGCCAAGGGAGAGTTCTACCTGACTGATATTGTCGAGCTGGCGCGCCGTGCCGGCCGCGTCAGTGCCTATGTCGAAGCGCCGAGCGAGGAATTGCTGGGCGTCAATAGTCGGGTCGAACTGGCCGCCGCCGAGAAGCTCTTTCAGGAGCGGCGGCGCCTTCAGGCGATGGCGGAAGGGGCTACCTTGATCGATCCGGCAACGGTCTATTTCAGCAGCGATACCAAGATCGGCCGCGATGTGGTCATCGGCCCGAACGTCTTCTTTGGCCCCGGTGTCACAGTGGCCGATAGTGTCGAGATCCGCGCCTTCTGCCATATCGAAGGTGCGGTTATCGCCAGCGGCGCGCAGATCGGTCCCTATGCGCGGCTGCGCCCGGGCAGCGAGATCGGCGCCGATGTGCATATCGGCAATTTCGTCGAGACCAAGAACACAATCATGGCACCAGGCGCCAAGGCCAATCACCTGACCTATCTCGGCGACGCCGTGGTCGGTGCCAAGACCAATATCGGCGCCGGCACCATCACCTGCAATTACGATGGTTATTTCAAGGAACAGACGACCATCGGCGCCGGGGTCTTCATCGGCTCCAATTCGGCTTTGGTGGCGCCGGTTACCATCGGTGATGGCGCGCTGGTCGCGGCCGGCAGCGTGGTGACGCGCGACGTGGCGCCGGATGCGATGTCGGTGGCGCGCGGCACACAGGTCGACAAGCCGGGCTGGGCGGCGAAGTTTCGCCAGGCACGGGCCGCCCTTAAGGCGGCGCGTGCCAAATCATAGTCAAGAGTGACGCGGACATCCGCGATTTGTATCAGGCATAACAGAAGGGATTTCACGCGATATGTGCGGCATCATCGGCATCCTCGGCAAATCGGAAGTGGCGCCACTTCTGTTCGACGGATTGAAGCGGCTGGAATATCGCGGCTACGACTCGGCCGGTATTGCGACGCTGATCAACGGCCATATCGAACGCCGCCGCGCCGAAGGCAAGCTCGGCAATCTGGAAAAGGTGCTGAAGGCGCAACCGCTGACCGGCACCACCGGTATCGGTCATACGCGCTGGGCGACCCATGGCCGTCCCAACGAGATCAATGCCCATCCACATGCCACCGACAAGGTGGCGGTGGTGCATAACGGCATCATCGAAAATTTCCAGGAGCTGCGCACCGAGTTGCAGGCGGCCGGCCATGTCTTCGTCACCGAGACCGATACCGAGACCGTCGCCCATCTGCTGACCTATTACCTCAACCAGGGCAAGTCCCCGGAAGAGGCGATGGCGGTGGCGATGGTGCGGCTGCACGGCGCCTTCTCGCTCGCC
>DATMUQ010000427.1:0-4670 GCA_035563795.1 Terriglobales bacterium
AGGCTCTGCGAGATATGCACGGCACCGATGATCATCAGCCGGATCGCCGGGTTGTGGACCTGAACGAAGACGCGGCGGTTGCCGATCGTCAACTCGCCGGCGCGATCGTCGATCAGCATTTGCCGGATCGCTGTGAGATCATCGACGGAGAGCGAAAATACGCTGCCACCTTCGTCAGCCGTGACCAGGTCCTGCTCGCCATTGGCGAGATCGGTGAGCAGTGCCGCGGGAATTTGCGCGGCCTTGCAATCCAGCAGATCTTGCAGCAAAGCGAGTTTCATCTGGCTTCCCGATCAATCCAGGCGTTCGACATAGACCTGCACCTTGCCGCCGCAGGCCAGGCCGACTTCCCAGGCCGTTTCATCGCTGATGCCGAAATCGAGCAGGCGCGGCTGGCCGTCCTGCATGACCTCCAAGGCTTCCTTGACGACGGCGCCTTCGATGCAGCCGCCGGACACCGAGCCCATCATGCAGCCGGCCTGGTCGATCACCAATTGACTGCCGGCCGGACGCGGCGACGAGCCCCAGGTGCTGGTGACGGTGGCGATGGCGACGGAACGCCCAGCCGCCTTCCAGTCGGCGGCAAGGCTCAGTAAATCCTGGTCATTGGTCATGCTGCCAGATCTCCTGTGCTGTGGCGGCGGCCGGATCGTACCTGGCCGGAGCGGGGTTCGGTGCTCAAGACGCTGGTCAGGTCACGCATGGAATTGAGATTATGGATCGGCCGGAAGTCGTCAACATGCTTGATGAGCACACCGGCGCCCTGGGTCAGCGGTTCGTAAGCCTCATAACGTAGCAGCGGATTGAGCCAGATCAACCGCCGGCAGGAACGGTGCAGGCGGCCGATTTCCTGCTCCAGCCCGGCGGCGCCATCGCGGTCGAGCCCATCGCTGATCAGCAGGACGACCGCCCCTTGCCCAAGAATACGCCTCGCCCAGCGTAAATTGAACTCCGCCAGGCAATGGCCAATCCGCGTACCGCCCGACCAGTCGACCACCGACTTGCCGACCCGGTCGAGGGCGACGTCGATATCCCGGTGCCGCAACAGGCGGGTGATGTTGCTGAGCCGGGTACCGAAGAGGAAGACATGGACGCGGTCGCGGTCATTGGTGATCGCATGCAGGAAGTGCAAGGCGAGCCGAGAATAGCGGCTCATCGAGCCGGAAATGTCGCAGAGCACGACCAGCGGCGGATGGCGCCGCTTCGGCGACTTGAAGCGCAGCGGAATGGTGCCGTGATGGCGCAGGGCCGCGCGCAGGCTGGCCCGCATATCGACCTGGCTGCCGTGCATATCGCGGCGGAAGCGCCGGGTGGCGACATCCATGATCGGCAGGCGTAACTCGGCGATGGCCTTCTTCGCCAAAGCGAGCTCGGCAGTGGTCATCTTGTCGAAATCCATCTCTTGCAGGATCTCACGCTGAGAATAAGTGAGGACGGCATCGGTGCGGATCTCCTCCGCACCGTCCAAGGGCTCCGGTTCCTCGGCCGCCCGATCACCCTGCAGGGCCTCGCTGAGGCGAGGGCTGATCTGGTCATGTGTGGCACTGTCGGGCTGCTCGATGGTGAGTTGCGGCAGGAGCATCGACATCATGCGCTGCAGGAAATGCGGGTTCTTCCAGAAGATATGAAAGGCCTGGTCGAAGATGTCACGCTGCTCGCGCCTCTGCACGAAGACGGCATGCAGGGTCCAGTAGAAATCGTCGCGATTGCTGATCCCGGCGGCCTGCAGCGCTTCCACGGCGGCGATCACCTTGCCGGGGCCGATCGGCAGGCCGGCGGCGCGCAAGGTACGGGCGAAATACATGATATTGTCGACCAACCGGCCGCCCTTGACATCCGGGACCTGGCCGGCAAGCGACATCAATGCGCCGCCATCTCGGCACGCACCTCGGCCAGCAGGCGCGCTGCCTCGCTGCCCTGGATTCGGGCAATATCGTCCTGATACTTGAGAAGCGCCCCGAGGCTGCTGTCGATGGCCTTGGGATTGAGGGCGACTTCGTTCAGCTGCACCAGGGCATCGGTCCAGTCGATGGTCTCGGCAACCCCCGGCAGCTTGTAGAGATCGAGCTTGCGCAATTTCTGGATAAAGGCGACGACCTCGCGGCTGAGCTGCGCGGAAGCCTCCGGCACCTTGGCATGTAGGATTTCCAGCTCGCGCGTCGCATCCGGATAATCGACCCAATAATAGTAGCAGCGGCGCTTCAGCGCGTCATGGATCTCGCGCGTGCGGTTCGAGGTGATGATGACGATGGGCGGTGTCGCGGCCTTGACGACGCCGATCTCGGGAATGGTGATCTGGAAGTCGGACAGCACTTCCAGCAGGAAGGCTTCGAAAGGTTCGTCGGTGCGGTCAAGTTCATCGATCAGCAGCACGGGTGCGCCGGCCGGATCCGGCTCCAAGGCCTGCAGCAGTGGGCGCTTGATCAGGAACCGATCGGAAAAAATGTCGCGGGCCACCGCCTCACGCGAGGCGTCATGGGTGGCCTCAGCCAAGCGGATTTCCAGCATCTGGCGCGCATAATTCCACTCATAGACGGCAGCGGCGACATCGAGGCCCTCATAGCATTGCAGGCGGATCAGGCGCCGCCCGAGGGTCGCGGCCAGCACCTTGGCGATCTCCGTCTTGCCGACGCCGGCCTCGCCTTCGAGGAAGAGCGGCCGCCCCAGTTTGAGGGCCAGGAAAACCGCGGTCGCCAGGCTGCGATCGGCGAGATAGCTGCCGCTCTGCAGCAGCGCCGCGGTGGCGTCGATGGAGCCGGGGAGGGAGGAACCTGCTGTCGCCGTTTCAGCCATGCCGCGGCCTACTTCTTCACCCAGTTGCCGCCACTATCCATGTAGTACCAGCCCGGCTGAAGATTTTCCTGGATCAGCTTTTCCGCCGTCAGGGCGCCGATCTGTTCGACCGGCACGCCCTTCTGCTTGGCGATGCTCTGGTACTTGGCCAGGCGCTGTGCGTTGACGCTGGCGATCAGGGACTGGATGTCGGCCGATGGGCTGCCGATCGCACCGACATAGCCATCCGGGCGTTCGCCGACCAGGCCCTTGGCCCGGGCGCCGTCCAGGGTTTCCGCCGAGGCGGTTGCGGCCATCAGGGTGAAGGCCGCCAGGAAGACGGCCAAGCCACGCAGGATGCTGCGACTGATATGAGAGAGCGGAACAAGTCTCATGGTCATCGGTCTCGCTTCTGCTTAGAACACATTCGGGTCGGACTTGATCAGGCTGTCGACATCCTTATCGACCTTAACCCGCACTTCCTGCTCGATCTTGACGTTGAGATTGATCACGATCGGTTTATCCGGCGCCTCCACCTTGACGGTCGGGCTGCATCCGGTGCCGAGCAAGCCCAGCATCAGGGCGGTGGCTGGCAAAACCATCGCTGGCAAAGCTGCCCGCTTGACCCGGCTGGCCCCGGCCGGGTGGCCGCATTCACTTGCACGCGCGCTCAATCGATATTCCTCCCCCGGCTGTCCCGGCCCAACTGTCCCAGCTCAATTACGATCCCAGGCGGCGCCCGGACTAGTGAAACTGGTTGAGCTTTTGCTCAATCATATCTGGCACTTGGTATCCGGCCAAGCCCTGACGCAGGATCTCGTCCAGGCGGCCGCTGGCGGTGAAATTAAACTCCACCGGATAACCGTTATAGAACTTGGGGTTGTTGCCGCTGATATGCAAGCCGAGTGACGCATCGCCGGTCAGTTGTCGCTCTAACGTGATCACCAGCTCCTTGTAGTGAAAATCCGACAAGGCGCTAAGGGCCATATTGACGCTGTCGCCGGCATTCTTCACCGCGGCAGGTGCCGCACCGGCGTCATATCTGAGGGCGCCCGGCTTGGTCGCCGCCAGTTTGGCATCCTTGATGACGACGCCATCGGGAAACAGGCTGACGGGAATGGTGCCGGCGATCTCGCCATCGCCATCGAGCCCGGCGATGTTGATGAGTTTGAAGAGCTGATCGACGCCGAGGTGATCCACCTTGAGATTCAATTGCTGCACCGGCGCGTCGGTTGAGAGCGTGGTGGGATCCAGCGACACCTGTCCATCGGCGAGGTTGAGCGCACCCGAGGCAATCTTGATGGTTTTGCCATCATCGACGTCGAATTGCAGCAGGCCGTTGGTGAAGGGCAGGCCAAGCACGATCTGTTCGGCGGCGAGGCTCTGTCCGGGTGAGGTGGAGAACGGCCACAGCCGGTCGATATGGATGACGCTGTTGAGGTTCTGCACCACGGCCGGACCGAGCTTGCCGGTGATGTTGCCGAGCGCCAGGTTGAGATCGGAATTGAGCGCATTGTCGGGTGTCACGGTAACGTCGCCCTTCAGCGCGACGCTGCCGCCGATGTCGCGCATATAGCGGCCGAGGATCGGTGCCAGGTCTGTCGGCTGCCAGCCATTGGCGGCGAAGGCCGGTGGTGCGAACTCGATATGCCCCCGGCCGGTATGCTGCGCCAGATTGTAACTGCCGGACAGTTGCAGTGGCGTCTTGCTCTTCGGCTCGGTCAGGGTCGAGGTGATATCGGCCTTCATGTCCTTCAGATTGGCCTTGGCCGCGAGCCGCAAGGGGACGAGGACATTCGGCATCTCGATATTGCCGACGGCGAGATTGGCGGTGCCGGTGGCTGCAGTGGGGTTGGCAGTGAAATCCAGTTGCAGATTTGCCATCAAGGCGAGGAGTG
>DATMUQ010000428.1:0-9448 GCA_035563795.1 Terriglobales bacterium
AATCTCGCCAGCCGCCGACAGATGCTGAGCCAGCTTGTCGTCATTGCTGAAGAGGCCGGTGAAGTATTTACCAAGTGCCTGCATGACCGAATAGGTCAAGGTGGCGAGATCGATGATGCAACGCGGCTTGAACTGCTGCGCGGTGTACCACAAGGCATCGACCAGAATGACGCGACCCTCGGCATCGGTATCGAAAATCTCGATGGTCTTGCCGGCAAGCGTGGTGACGACATCGCCCGGCTTGAACGCCAGGCCGTTCGACATGTTCTCGACCAAAGCCACGATGCCGACCACGTCGATCTTGGCCTTGCGTTCCGCCAGCGCGCGGATGGCACCGACGACAGCGGCACCGCCCGCCATATCGCCCTTCATGGTCTCCATCTGGGCGCCGGTCTTGATGCAGAGGCCACCGCTGTCGAAACAGACACCCTTGCCAACCAGAGCAACCGGGCCGTCGCCCTTCTTGCCGCTCTTGGCCCCCTTCCAGCGCAGCACCAGGAGGCGCGGCGGGTTCGCGGAGCCCTTGCCGACCGCGAGCACACCGCCCATGCCGAGCTTCGCCATGTCCTTCTCGTCCAGCACCTTCACCTCGACGCCAAGCTTGGTCAGCTCCTTGGCGCGCTGCACGAAGGTTTCCGGATAGAGGGCTACCGGCGGCTCATTGACCAGATCGCGCGCGAAGGCGACGCCATTGCCCACGGCCTCCAGACGCACCGCCAGTTTCTTCGCAGCGCCCTGCGCCTCGGTCACGATCTCCAGCGCCTTCAGTGGCTTCGGATCCTCGGCCGGCAACTGGCGCCGATACTTGGTGAAGCGGTAATTGCGCAACTGCGCACCAAGACCCAGATTGGCGGCAAAGCTGCCGGCATCCAGTTTGGCGCCCTTCGGCAGATCGACGATGATCGTCGCCGCCGGCTCGTGCTCGGCCTGCAGGTGGCCGCCGATCGCGGCGCCGATTTCCCGTGCCGCCAGCGCGGTGAGGTCACCCGGTTTGCCGAGCCCGGCCAGCACCACGCGCTGGGCTTTCAACCCAGCCGGGGCCAGGACATCGAGCACCTGCCCGCGCTTCCCCGTGAAACGCGGGGCCGACAAGGCGCGGCCCAGCGCGCCACCGCTATCACGGTCGAGCGCCACGGCAGCGCCGTGCAGCTTGCGATCGTCGGCGACAAACACGACCAGCACGGCGGCCTTGGCGGATGCCTTGGCGAGATACTCGATTTTCATGTTCCGATACCTTTTCCCGAAAACGCTATGAAACGATTCGGCCGGCAGTCAAGCATATCGGCCGCAGAGGGAAAAGAGGCTCTGGCAAGGAACCTGCCCAGCCCATTATGGGGCCGGGGGCCGCCAAATTCAGCTTTCTAGAGGCAGGAATGCGCGGGCCGACAGAACGATGCGTCTACCGGCCCGCTTTTACCTATAGGCGTCGGCTTCAGCCGAGCGCGCCGACACTGTGAATGACACCGGCGCTGAGCCGCCGCACCAGCGTATAAATGCCGGCCAGCGGCTGGAAGATCAGTTCATGCTCCCGTTCATAGGTCTGGTGCCAGTCGCCGATATAGGTGGCGACGTCACCGAAATCGCCGTCGAACTTGACCGGATCAACCTTGGGGAAGATCACGCTGAGCTTGCGTACCACGTCATCGATCTCCAGGTGGAAGATCTTCGACAGCAGCTGTTCGCGGGTCATGTCGTATTGATGCGAGAAGTCAGGAATATGCGTCGACAAGGTGAAGAGCCGCATCAGCAGGGCGATGCGCAATCCGTGTATCACCCGCAGATTGAAACGCGCCTGGGGCGATATCTTGCCGCTGCCGAGGCCGACCAGAGCGAGCCCGTCACGCAGAGCCAGCATGTCGCGCTGGAAGGTGCGATAGATCTTCACCAGCTTGTCATGCAGCCCTTCGCCTTCCAACAGCTCGGCCACCTTGCTGAGCTCGGCGGCCCGGTCCGGATCCTTCGCCTGATAGGCACGGCTCAGCCACTGGCCCGGATCGAAGAGATCGATGTAGCACTTGAGCGCTTCGAGATCGGTAAATTCCAACGCCCATTCCACCATGCCCAGCAGGCGGCGCATGCGCGGCGAATTGCGATAGGCACGCTGGAAGCGCTCGGGATCGCGCATGATCGCCTGGCCGACACCGCCCAGCGTATTTGCCAGAAAGCCCAGTTGCTGCAGGATGCCGTTATGCGGGATCGCCCGCATCTGCGTCGGATGGGTGAGATTGATGCGCGAGCTGTTGCCGTCATGCTGGCGCTTCAGGGCACGTGAGCCGCTGGCGAACAGCAGATTGGCACCGAAGGCATCGAGCAAGGTCGCATAATTGGGATCGTCCATCACCATTTCATTGAAGTGACGGATGGTGAGGAAGAACTCCTTGGTGAAATCCTCTTCGACCACATAAGCCGGATCCTTATCGGTGCCGTCCTTCGGTTGTTCCAGCACATATTCCAGGATGCGGGTCACCGAGGTGAAGGCAATCGACGGCGTGATGAAGAGCAGATAGCCATCGCCGCCCTGGAAGCTCACTTCCTCCTTGAGGGCAATACCGTTTTCCAGGAACTGATGGCGGCTGACCGGCGAGGCGACGTATTCCAGCCGCGCCCGGAAGCTCTCCGGATGACCGCCACGACCGATCGATTCACCATGCGTGTCGAAGACCACCACCTCGACATCCTTGAAGCCGCGATCGCGCATCAGATCGGCCAGCTTGAGGCGCAGCCATTCAACGGAGACTGCGGCAACGGTCTGGCCGAGATGGCGGCCGGCATCGGAGAAGCCCGTCTGGATGCAAAGCCGGCGGCGCTGCCGCACATAGGCGGCGAAGCTCGGATTCTGCAGGCATTCGTCGATCACTCGGATGCCGCGTTCGAAGGCCTTGGTGGTTTCGAACAGCGGCGAGATATCCACCCGGTGCTCGACCCCGAACAGCTTAGCGAAATAGAGCGCCGAGAGCAGCGTCAGCGGTGCCTCCGTTTCGGCAATCAGGAAACGCACCGGCGTCGTCGCGTCGATATACTTCAGCATTTGCGCGACGATCATGAAGAGACGCTTGGCCGAGGTCCGCTCCGCCATGATCGAGGCGAAGCTGATGCTCATCGGCTTCACTTCGGTGAGCAGGCGCGACAGCGAGGCGATATAGGTGCGCTTGCGGGTCGGATCGTCGGGCTCGCCCTCCATGTCGATCAGCTTGCGGATCGCGTTGTGGATCTGGGTCGAGTTGAGGCGGACATGGGTATGCGCCATGCCGAGGCCATGATTGCCGATTTCCGCCCGCAGGATCAGCAGCCGGCGCCGGGCCGAGGTCTTCTTGGTCAGGTCGAGCGCCCGCTTCACCAGTTCCAACAGCTGCTCGGAATCGATCAGGCGCAGATCGCGGCCGTCATGCATGCGCTTGGAAATGCGCCGCACCTGTTCCTGCCAGGTCTCGCTGGCGGCACTGCCAGTATCGCTGCTGAAGACCTCCATCTCGTCGCTGGCTTCCTTGATCGCCAAAGCCAGGCGGCTTTCCAGGAGTTCAAGGAGATGGGCAAGCTCGATGCTCTGCTTGTCGCGGCCGAGATCGCTCTTGATCTCACTGCGCAAGACCTGCACATCGGCGAGATATTGTTCCAGCTGCAGCACCTGCAAGCGCAGGCGCTTGCAGAAGGTGTCGCTCCACTTGATGTCGGAGCGGCCGTCGAGGTCGTAACCGACCCAGCTTGCCAGGGTCACCAGCTTCGGCGACAGATCCTCCCATTCCTGGGGATAGAGTTCTGCCGCGACTTCGAAGACGATGTCATAGGCGCGGCGCAAGGCGCGCTGGGCATTGCGGATCGCCTCGATCGAGAGGTCGTGCTCGTAACCGAGATCAATCTTTTCCGGCGCCCGATGTTCGACGGCACGCGCCAGCGCCAATCGCCGCTTGCGATCTGCCGCCGACAGGGCCTTGCCGCCGGTTTCCTTGCCGGCAGCGAGCTCCGCCATCGCCCGCATCATGCCGGTTGACTGGCTGAAGGTCGGATGCGCCGTCATGACGATGCCGAACAACTCCCGTTCGATCAGGGATTTGAACTCGGCAAAGGGGCGCGCCTTCGGCTTCCGCTTGCCGCCGGCCGCAGCGGTCTCTTCGGTCGCGAGCTGACGGACAGCCTGGCGCAGGATCGCTGCATTCTTGGCGTCGTCCCGTTCGCCGAGATAATCCCGCAGCCGGTCAGCGCGATGCTCATAGGCCTGGACCACCAGTTCCTGGATCAAGGTCTCGATACCGCCATAAGTGAGGCTGCCCTTGTCCAAGCGCTTGTTGATATCGAGCGCCAGCAGCTTCACCGAATTGCCGAAGGGATTGCGCTCCCGCAAGGAGGCGAGATCGTTGAAGGCCGCTTCCAATTCGTGGCTGATCTTGCCGACATCGAGGCCGGGCTGGCTCGGGAACACCCGCGCCAGGGGCACCAGATCCGGCCCCAGGACCGGCAGAGCCTGGCCCGGTTCAGCGACCAAGCGGCTCTTCGGACGACGGCCTTCCAGCCCGATGCGCTTCTGCACCGATCGGCTCGGCTTCGCAGCCTGGTTCTTTTCCTTCTTCGGCGCAGCCTTGTCCCGCATGGTTCCAACCCGTTCAACCATCTTCTTACTCCAACTCTATGTGATGGTACTGCTGCGGTCCCCGCGGCGGCCCAAAGCCATGGAACTCTGCCGGTTCAATTGGCTTGGAACGATCCTTGTCGCGGCCCTACCTTAACACCAGTCCGGCATATGCCGTCCACCCACAATCCGCCATTTCCGGCCTGTCAATTCATTCGCCAAACAAAAAGCCCGGTGCCTCTGCCTCGCCAGCTGCACCGGGCTTTCTCACGCTGTACGCGCGATCAAGCCGCGGCTTTGCCGAGGGCTTTCAACATCGTCGACCCCAATTCAGCCGGCGATGGCGCAATGGTAATCCCGGCCGAGCGCAGCGCCTCAATCTTTTCCGCCGCACTTTCGCCACCGCCCGACACGATGGCACCGGCATGGCCCATGCGTCGGCCCGGAGGTGCCGTTACGCCGGCAATAAAGCCGACCACCGGCTTCTTGCGCTTCGATTGTTTCAGGAATTCGGCCGCCTCGATTTCCGGCGTGCCGCCGATTTCGCCGATCATGATGATGGCATCGGTCTCATCATCGGCGAGGAACAATTCCAGGCAATCGGTGAAGCTGGTGCCGTTGACCGGATCGCCGCCGATCCCGACCAGGGTCGACTGGCCAAGCCCGGCCGCGGTGGTTTGCGTTGCGGCTTCGTAGGACAAGGTGCCCGAACGGGACACGACGCCGACGCGGCCCGGCTTGTGGATGTAACCCGGCATGATGCCGATCTTGCAGCCGCCCGGCGTGATGAGGCCTGGGCAGTTGGGACCGATCACCCGCGAATTCGAGTGGAAGAGCTCCTTGCGCACCCGCGCCATGTCCTGGACCGGAATACCGTCGGTGATGGCGACGATCAGCTCGATGCCGGCATCGATCGCCTCGAGGATCGCATCCATGGCATAGATCGGCGGCACATAGATGGCACTGGCATTGGCGCCGGTCTTGGCCCGGGCTTCCGCCACCGTGTCGAAGACCGGCAGGTTGAGATGGGTCGAGCCGCCACGGCCCGGGGTGACACCGCCCACCATCTGCGTGCCGTATTCAATCGCCTGCTGCGAGTGAAAGGTACCCTGCGTGCCGGTGAAACCCTGGCAGATGACCTTCGTCGTCTTGTTGACCAGAATTGACATACTCAGGCCCTCCCCGCCAGCTTGGTCACATTATTGTTGCTACCGCCCTCGCCGACGGCGGCGACGATCTTGCTGGCCGCATCCGCCAAAGTGGTGGCGGTAATGATCGGCAGGCCCGAGTTCTGCAGGATCTCCCGGCCGAGATCGACATTGGTGCCTTCGAGGCGCACCACCAACGGCCGGTCAAGACCGACCTCCTGCGCCGCGCCGACAATCCCTTCGGCGATCGAATTGCAACGCATCATGCCGCCGAAGACATTGACCAGAATGCCCTTCACCTCCGGATCGCTGAAGATCAGCTTGAAGGCGCAGGCGACCCGTTCCTTGGTGGCCGCGCCGGCGATGTCCATGAAGTTGGCCGGCTGGCCGCCATAGAGCTTGATGATGTCCATGGTCGACATGGCGAGACCGGCGCCATTGACCATGCAGCCGATATTGCCCTCGAGCTTGACGTAATTGAGATCGTGGCGCGCAGCCTCGACCTCCAGCGGATCGGCCTCGTCATCGTCGCGCAGGTCCTGAATGTCGCGATGGCGGAACAGGGCATTGTCGTCGAAGGTCATCTTGGCATCGAGGGCCATCAGCTTGTTCGACTTGGTAACGACCAGCGGATTGACCTCGATCAGACTGGCATCGTTCTCGACAAAGGCCTTGTTCATGGCAACGAGGAGACGCACGAACTTATGTACTTCGCGGTCCTTGAGGCCGAGCGCGAAGGCGACCTTGCGGGCGTGGAAGCTCTGCATCGGCGTCGCCGGCGGCAGTTGCACCTTGATGATCTTCTCCGGCGTCTGCGCGGCGACCTCCTCGATATCCATGCCGCCCTCGGTCGAGGCGATGATAGCGACACCGCCAGTCTTGCGGTCGATCAGCTGCGCGACATAGAGCTCACGGGCGATCTCGCAGCCCTGCTCGATATAGACGCGCTTGACCTCCTTGCCTTCGGGACCGGTCTGATGGGTGACGAGACGCATGCCGAGCATCTTGTCGGCGGTCGCCTGCACTTCCTTCACCGAGCGGACGACCTTGACGCCGCCGGCCTTGCCGCGGCCACCGGCATGGATCTGCGCCTTCACCACCCAGACCGGACCGTCGAGTTCCTCTGCAACAGATTCCGCTTCCGCCGCCGTATGCGCGACATCGCCGCGCGGCACCGGCACGCCATAGCGCCGCAGAATCTGTTTCGCCTGATATTCATGAATATTCATCGAACCCTCCCCGCCCGTTTCGGGCCTCGTCACAGTCATTGCCTGTCGCAGTGAATGCGGGACGCAAAGGAGCGTTCGTCTCCGGCCGTGCCGGGCTACGTCATTCACATGCGACGATGTATAGCTGCGCGACCATCAGTTTCATCCAATCAGAACCGACAGTGCTCGCTTCTATCACCCGGCACGCGATCACTCTGGTCGCGCGATGAATGACGTCGTGAAGCCGTTCTTTTTCTTGTGGCCTCACCCGTGACCTCCCGGTCACGTGCTATCCATCTTATTTAGTTGGATATTCTCGAATGTTCTATTTTCGACTAGGATGATGGCAGAAGCGTCACCGCTTCGACTCAGGGGGAACGACAGCGCTGACATGACTTCTGCCCATCGCAGTAACGGCCCGAAATATCGGCATTTTTATGTAACTGGTCAGATCGGCTTAAGCCAATTTGTCGCAGTTTGGTCAGCATTGATGCTGCTTACTGCCTGTACACAGAAAGCGACATTGCCGCCCGTTTCATCCCTGCCCGCACCGGTCTTTGCACCACAGCCGGATACGGCCAGCTATGGCGAGCAACCGGCACTCGGCCTCTCTTGCGTGCCCTATGCGCGGCAGCGCAGCGGCATCGCCTTGCGCGGCGATGCCTATGCCTGGTGGGATGCCGCTGCCGGCCACTATCCACGCGGCGCCAAGCCGGCGCCCGGCGCCGTGCTGGTGCTCAATCAGACCGAAAGGCTGCGGTCCGGCCATCTCGCTGTCGTCAAGACCGTCGTCAATCCGCGCGAAATCCTGGTCGATCACGCGAACTGGATTCCCGATGAAGTGGTGACAAATATGCCGGTGATCGATGTCTCCCCGGCGAATGACTGGAGCCAATTGCGCTTCTGGAATGCCCCGTCGCGCACCTTCGGCGCCATCTATCCGGCATCGGGCTTCGTCTATGCCGTGGCTGACAATGCGCTGCCGGCACAGCCCCTGCCGACACCGCAGGCAATGCCGGAAGACGTCCCAGATCAGCCGGTCATCATTTCAAGTCACGGTGTTACCGTCGGCAGTCCCTGAGGCGCGATATAGCCGTCCGGCTTCTGCAGCGACGGGCGATGGCGCCCCATCTCACTCCGGCTTGGCAGGCTGATCTCCCGCTTCAGCAGGCCGGCATCGCGCAGCCAAGCCAATGCATCATAGAGCGTCTGCCGCAACGGCCGCGCCTGCCAGCGCAGTTCCGTGCGCGCCTTGCTGCAATCGAACGCCATCGAGCTGCGCGCCAGCCGCACACCGGTGATGGGTGCCACCGGGGGTCGCTTGCGGAAATGCGCGATGGTTTCGCTGACCAGTGCAGCCGCCAAGGCGACACCATAGGGGATGCGCAGGGCCGGCATGCGATGACCCGTCAGAACCGACAGCTCCTTCAAGAGCGCGCTGAGCTCGATATTCTCGGCACCGAGAATATAGCGCTCACCGACCCGGCCATGCTCCGCCGCGAGGATATGCCCCAAAGCCACATCCCGGGCATCGACCAGATTGAACTCGCAATTGAGATAAGCCGGCATCTTACCATTGACGAAACCGAGCATCATCTTGGTGGGCGGAGTCAGCAATGCATCGCCTGGCCCCAGCGGCATGGTCGGATTGACGATCACCACCGGCAGACCAGAGGCAGCAGCAGCCCGTGCCGCCCCTTCCGCCCGAAACTTCGACCGACAATACGGCCCCGGCATGTCACTGAGCTCGAGCGACGCCGTCTCATCGATCATCGAACGTGATGACCGCCGCGGTCCACGAACACTCTTCAGGATCGATTCAGTCGAGGTGTAGATAATTCGCTGCATGCCGCGGCGGGCCGCTTCTTCCAGCACCCGACAGGTACCGACGAAGTTGACTTCATGAAACAGCGCGGGACTAGGCGCCCAGAGATTGGGATTGGCCGCGACGTGAAAGACGCGGTCGATGCCGTCCATCGCCTTGCGGACGGCGGCCCGGTCCGTGATCGAGCCTTGAACAATCTGCCCCCCATCAAGCGGCTTGCCCTGCCAGGGACGAAGATCGAGGATATGGACCTCGTCGCCGCGGGCACGTAGCGCCTCAACAAGATGGTGGCCAATGAAACCGCACCCACCTGTCACCAATGTCCGCTGGGTCATTTTTATGTACTTCCCCCGACTGCGCGGTGCCCCGCAACTTGACTCGCCCGTTATCTTACCTTTCAGTAACCTTACAAGAAATAACAATGCCTTGAGGTTCGGGATTTCCAGGCCGTTCTGTGATTTTCGTTACATGTTGCGATGCCTGATGGCGGCGATTGCGCTCCTTGTCAGCAGTCTGTCTGCTCTTGCCGATCAGCTTCCGGCGGCACAGGACGAAAACAAACCTTCGGCCGAGGTTGTTTCAGGCTTTTTCCAGGACGTTCTAAAAATCGTCTTCACTAACCAGAACGCGGCGGATGGTCCGGCCCGCGTTGATGCACTGAGGCTGGTGCTCGCCCAGACAATCGATGCCGGCGAGATCGGTC
>DATMUQ010000429.1:0-4735 GCA_035563795.1 Terriglobales bacterium
GGCTCGCCGTCTATCGCCCGCCGATCGACACCAAGACGATCAAGCCGGTCGAGGGCAAGCTGACCCAGGAACGCAAATCGGTGGTGCTGAACTTCATCACCCCGCATCAGAAATGGGGCATCCACAGCACCTATACCGACAACCTCCTGATGCTGACCCTGTCGCGCGGCGGGCCCATCGTCTGGATCAGCGAGGCGGATGCCAAATCCGCCGGCATCGTCGACAACGACTGGATCGAAGCTTTCAACAGCAACGGCGCCCTGACCGCCCGCGCCGTTGTCAGCCAGCGCGTTCCGGCCGGCATGTGCATGATGTATCACGCCCAGGAGAAGATCGTGAATGTGCCTGGCAGCGAGATCACCGGCAAGCGCGGCGGCATCCACAACTCAGTGACACGGGTGTGCCCGAAGCCGACGCATATGATCGGCGGCTATGCCCAGCTTTCCTATGGCTTCAACTACTACGGCACGGTCGGTGCCAATCGCGACGAATTCGTCGTCATCCGCAAGATGGCAAACGTCGACTGGAAAGACGGCCCGCGCGAGCAGGCCCCGGCGGCGGCGGAATAAGGAGAACCTCATCATGAAAATCCGCGCCCAGATCGCCATGGTGCTGAACCTCGACAAGTGCATCGGCTGCCATACCTGCTCGGTCACCTGCAAGAATGTCTGGACCAGCCGTGACGGCGTCGAATATGCCTGGTTCAACAATGTCGAGACCAAGCCCGGCATCGGCTACCCGAAGGACTGGGAGAACCAGAAGAAGTGGAATGGCGGCTGGGTCCGCCGCAAGAACGGCAAGCTGGAGCCGCGCCTCGGCGGCAAGTTCCGGGTCCTCGCCAAGATCTTCATGAATCCCGATTTGCCGGAAATCGACGACTATTACGAACCCTTCACCTACGACTATGCCCATCTGCAGACGGCCGGCTTGAGCCAGGCGGCACCGACGGCGCGACCGCGCTCGGTCATCACCGGCCAGCAGATGGACAAGATCAACTGGGGGCCGAACTGGGAGGAGATCCTCGGCGGCGAATTTTCCAAGCGCAGCCAGGACCAGAATTTCGAGGCGGTCGAGAAGGAAATCTATGGCCAGTTCGAAAACACCTTCATGATGTATCTGCCGCGGCTCTGCGAGCATTGCCTCAACCCGGCCTGCGTCGCCGCCTGTCCCTCGGGCTCGATCTACAAGCGCGAGGAAGACGGTATCGTCCTCATCGACCAGGACAAATGCCGCGGCTGGCGCATGTGCGTCAGCGCCTGCCCCTATAAGAAGATCTATTACAACTGGGAGAGCGGCAAGGCGGAGAAATGCATTTTCTGCTATCCCCGCATCGAGGTCGGCCAGCCGACTGTTTGCTCCGAGACCTGCGTCGGCCGCATCCGTTATCTCGGCGTCATGCTCTATGATGCGGACCGCATCGAGGAAGCGGCGAGCGCCGTCAACGACAAGGATCTCTACCAGGCGCAACTCGACATCTTCCTCGATCCGCATGATCCCAAGGTGATCGCCCAGGCGCGGGCCGACGGCGTGCCGGAGGCCTGGCTGGTGGCGGCGGCCAATTCACCGGTCTACAAGATGGCCATCGACTGGAAGATCGCCTTCCCGCTGCATCCCGAATACCGCACCCTGCCGATGGTCTGGTATGTGCCGCCGCTCTCGCCCATCCAGGCGAAGGCGCAATCCGGCGAGCTCGGCCAGAATGGCGTCATTCCCGATGTCGGCAAATTGCGCATTCCGCTCCGCTATCTCGCCAATCTGCTGACCGCCGGCGACGAGCAGCCGGTCAAGCTGGCACTCGAGCGGCTGCTCGCCATGCGCGCCTATATGCGCTCCCGCCATGTCGATGGCGTGGAAGCGCAGGAGGTGCTGGACCAGGTCGGGCTCGACAAAGCGCTGATCGAGGACATGTACAAAATCCTGGCGATCGCCAATTACGAGGATCGCTTCGTCATCCCGACGACGCACCGCGAATATGCCGAGAATGCCTTCGATCTCAAGAGCTCCTGCGGCTTCAGCTTCGGCAATGGCTGCTCCAGTGGGGCGAATGAGGTCGGCCTCTTCGGCAAGCCGAAGCATCAGCATGGCGTCAAGGCGCCGGATCCCGTTGCGGTTGCGCGACGCGCGCCGGGCAATGCGGCGGAATGAGGGAGAACACGATGCAAACCTATAAAGTTCTGTCGCTGCTGCTCAGCTACCCGGAAGCGGAGATACAGGCCCATGGCGGCGAGATGGCGGCGATCCTGCGGGATGAATGCTTGCTCCCGACCCGTCACCAGGAGGCGGTGATCGACTTCCTGGCCGGCTTCTCGAACCTCAACCTGCTGGATGCCCAGGAACAGTATGTGGCGCTGTTCGACCGCAACCGGTCCCTGTCGCTGCATCTCTATGAGCATGTCCATGGCGAAACGCGCGACCGCGGCCAGGCGATGGTGCAGCTCGCCGAACTCTATCGCCTGCATGGCCTTGAGATCGGTGCCCATGAACTGCCGGACTATCTGCCGCTGTTCCTGGAATTCCTCTCCTTCCTGCCGGCGAAGGCGGCCGCCTCGTTGTTGAGCGAAGCCGTCCATGTGGTGGCGGCCCTGAGGGAGAAACTCGGCAAGCGCGACAGCCGCTATGCCCGCCTGCTGGAAGCGGTCGAGACCCTGGCGGCCAAGGCACCCGAGAAGGCGGCCGTCGAAGAAGCCTTGCAAGCGCTGCAGCCGGAAGCGGACAGCCTGGAAGCGCTCGACCGGCAATGGGAGGAGGAGGCCGTTCGCTTCACCGCCGCCCGCAATCCAAACGGAACGGACGGTTCCGGCGCTGCAGCTTCCTGCGGGAGATAGCCAGATGATCGACAATCTCAACCAGATCCTTTTCGGCCTCTATCCTTACGTGGCGCTCAGCGTCTTCCTGGTGGGCAGCGTGGTGCGCTTCGACCGCGAGCAATATACCTGGCGCTCAGGCTCCAGCCAACTTCTGCGTCGGCGCTTGCTCTTCATCGGCAGCAACTGCTTCCACATCGGTGTGCTGGCAATTCTCGCCGGTCATTTCGTCGGCCTCTTGACGCCGCATGAGATCTACACCGCCATGGGCCTTACCGTGGAAGCGAAGCAGCTGATGGCGATGGTGATCGGCGGCGTCTTCGGCCTCCTCTGTTTTGTCGGCTTGACGCTGCTGATCTATCGGCGGCTCTCCGATCCGCGCATCCGCTCGACCAGCAGCCTCATGGACATCGCCATCCTGCTGCTGCTCTATGCCCAGTTGATCCTCGGCCTCTCCTCGATCTTCGTCTCCGCCCAGCATCTCGACGGCTCGGAGATGCTGAAGCTCGCCGATTGGGCGCAGCGCATCGTCACCTTGCGTGGTGGCGCGGCGGATGAGATCGCCGATGTCAGCATCATCTTCAAATGCCATATCGTGCTCGGCATGACGATCTTCCTGCTGTTTCCCTTCTCGCGCCTGGTCCATATCTGGTCGGCGCCGGTCGGTTATATCGGCCGCTCCTATCAGGTGGTGCGGCGGCGCGGCGGCGCATCGGCCGCAAGGGGGCGCTGATGGAACCGATCCGGGTCAATCAGGCAGAGATCGATCCAGCGGCGATCGCCGCGGAGATGCAATATCATCCAGCTCCCAGCCGCGAGAAAGCCTGGCAAGCCGCCGCCACCGCCCTGGTGGTCCGGCAGCTCCTGCTGCAGGAGGCTGAGCGTCTCGGCCTCACGGGCGATGATTCTGCGGCCGAGCCGGAGGAAGGCGCGGAAGAGGCGCTGATCCGCCAGCTGCTCGCTTGCGAGATCGCCACGCCGGAGCCCGATGCGGCGACCTGCCAGCGCTATTGGCAGGCGAACCAGGCGAAGTTCCGGGCACCGGATGTCTATGAGGCCGCGCATATCCTTTTCGCGGCAGCGGCCGAGGATGAGGCAGCGCGAGCGGCGGCACGTCGGGCGGTGGCAGAGACCCTGCAGCAGGCTCTCGCCCAACCCGAGCGATTTGCCGCACTGGCACGCGAGCGCTCCGCCTGCCCGTCGGGCGCTTCCGGCGGATTGCTCGGCCAACAGAGTCGTGGCGACCTGGTGCCGGAGATCGAGACCTTCATCGTCGCCCTGGACGAAGGGCAGATCTGTCCAGTGCCGATCGAGACACGTTACGGCTTTCATGTGCTGCGTCTCGACCGTTTCCGGCGCGGTGAGGTGCTGCCTTTCGAGACGGCGGGACCGATGATCGAGCGGCAGTTGCGCAGCCAGTCCTGGCAGCGTGCGGTCAGCCAGTACATCCGTATCCTCGCCGGCCGCGCGGACATTTCCGGCATCGCCATCGACGGTGCATCGAGCCCGCTGGTGCAATAACTCGCGATCCTTCGGATCAGACAGAGAAGCAAATGCGCGTCTTCAGTATCATCGGCAATTGCCGCGCCAAGGCAATCCTGGTTCAACAGTTGATCGCCCAGCTGCAGGAGCTGGATCTGACCGTCTCCACCATCAAGCGCGTCTCCGATGACGTCGATCTCGATCGGCCCAGCAAGGACACTTATCAGCAGCGTCTGGCCGGCGCGCAGGAGATCGTCATCGCCAACAGCTTCCGCTCGGCCATCCTTGAAGAATACCCGCAAGCGCAGGAAGAGCCGGATATCGAAGCCTTGCTCGCGCGGCTCAAGCCCGCCGATGTCGTGCTGTTGGAGGGATTCGGGCTTTGCGCCTATCCGAAATTGGAAGTCGTCGCTGCCGGTCAGGACCGGCGCCCGCTCTACCGCGAAGAC
>DATMUQ010000430.1:0-2416 GCA_035563795.1 Terriglobales bacterium
AGCGTTGCGCATAGACGATGACGGCGCGGTCAGGCCGCTTGCCGCCCTCGTCATTCGGCGTATAGCTGTCGTTATGACGTAGCCGCCGGTCTGCCGTGTAGCGGTTGACCATGGAATCCATATTGCCGCCGGTGACGCCGAAGAACAGCTTCGGCCGGCCCAGTTCCTCGAACGGCTCGGCGCTCTGCCAGTCCGGCTGCGACAGGATGCCGACGCGGAAACCCTGCGCTTCGAGGAGGCGGCCAATCACCGCCATGCCGAAGCTCGGATGGTCGATATAGGCGTCGCCCGTCACCAGGATGATGTCGCATTCATCCCAACCCAGCTCATCCATCTCGGCGCGCGTCATCGGCAGGAACTTTGCGGTCCCGAACCGGTGCGCCCAGTATTTGCGATAGGAGAAGAGTTGCTTGGCGGTTTCCATTTTGCGACCAGTGCAGTGAGCGGGGCGCAGCCTCATCGCTGGGCGCGCCGGTTGGTATCGTCGATCTTGGCTTTCACATCGGGCGCAGTATTCAGCGCCGCTGCCAGCGGCAGCCTTTGCCAGCACAGCCAATTCCCGGGTACAGATTAACACAAGCCGGGGCGGCCCGCAGAGCGGCGCTATACCTACTTGATTTCGCATGAAAATCAATAGGTTATTTGCTCAACCCAGACCTCGCTGGAGTGCCGGGCAGCAATTGAATCAAGGACTTACCGGCGCCCGGCCCGGATATCTCCGCCGGTCAGTGCAGGTTTTCCCGGTTGGCGCCGGCCCGGGCGCGGCGGAAACCACCCCAGAAAGCTTGCCAACTGGCGAGGAGACCGGCTTCCCGCAACATCGCCCAGGGCCGGAAAGTCTCCGCCGTCAGACCGGGTTCGCCGGCGAGACGCAGCCCGGCATTGCGGGCCGGGAAGCCGAGCTTGCGGTCGAGATGATCGCTGTGCATCTGATGCAATTCGTCACGGGTAAAGGGCGCCGTCTCGACGGCACCGGCGGCAATGGCAGCCTGCAGCAGCTTCTCACCAGCCGGCGTGCGCGAGATGGCGATGTTCATGCCGGGCGCTTCACGGTGCAACGGCTTGCCGTCTTCCATCACCCAGCCATCGGGGCAGGAGATATCGGCAAGTTCACTGATCGCATCGGGGCAGATCTTGCAGCGGAACTGCATGTCGTAGGTCCAGGGTACGGAAGGATCGTACCAGGCCTCGTCATAGGTGATGTCAGCCTTGCGCCCGTCCTTGGTTTCGAGATGGGTCGGCCCCGGCCAGCCTTCGCCGCGCCAGCGCAAAACCGATAACTCCTCCGGCTCGAAGCCGACATAGCGCGAGATCTTCTCCGCCATCTTGGTACTCGGCACGCCGCCACAAAAGAGGCTGAGGCAATACTTGATCTGCCGCTGGGCGCGCGGATCAATCCGCATCAGGTTGCGGATGGCGGCGACATCGCAGGGCTTGGCGATGACGGCAAAATCGATGCCTTCATCCAGCAACTGCTCGACATGGACCAGCGGTGCTGCCGGGCCATAGCGCGATTGCGATCCGGCGATCACCTCGTCTGGTGTACGGCTGATATAGGCATCGGTCAGGATCGGCTCACTGGCCGAGGCCTTCACATGCAGAATCGCCTGAACTTCGCCGGTCTCCAGCAGATAGCAGCCAAGAGCTGTCAGCATGCCGCCGGCCGCTGCCTTGTGACGGACGGCGGGATCGCCGGACCAGGCGCGGTAGAGCGAGATCATCGGCCCCCAGACCGGATCGAGCCGCCCCTGCCCTTGCAACACATCGGCCTGCGGTCCCCGAATGACGGCGCCGGGGCAAGCGTCGAGTACCCGCGCCAAACTGGCCGGCGTGATTGCCTGCTTGATCTGCGGCCGCATCTGGCCGTTGCAGTTGATGCTCATTTCCACGGTGTCGCGCCCCAGCATGCTTTCACACAGGCCGCAGCCCGTGCAAAGGCCGCGCGTGACCACCGTCTCCAAATCCGTTACGCGTGTCATGTCTTCTCCCCGATCGGCGGCGCACTATAGCATCGCCGCCTGGGCCTGCTTGGGCGCAACCTCTGCTCTGGCTGCAGCACTGCCTTGCAATCAGGTCGCCTTCCGCCGCGAAGATATCGCCGTGATGCCGTCTCTGCTGCTAAGGTAGCGGATCGCGTAGCTATGGGGTCGCGGCATGACGGATCAACAGCAGCCGAAATCGGAATCAGCGGGCAGCAACCGCTGGCGGCGCTTCGCTGAATGGGACGAACGTCCGCTGCGGCGCGATCGCTTTGCCGTCGAGGATCCGGCCAATGGCTTTGCCGCTTTCAAGGGCGCCAAGGATCCCACACCCGGCCTCACCGTCGCAGCAGGCCGTATCGTCGCGATGGACGGCGTGCCGGTCGCCGATTTCGACATGATCGATACCTTCATCGCCCAGCATCATCTCGATCTAA